>JAKSUE010000079.1 GCA_024409165.1 archaeon | reverse complement strand
TCCATCAAATAATAATTTGATGAGTATAATTTATTAACTAATCTTTTTAATTTTTTAATTCTAAAAATTTAATCTTAATCATATATTATATATAATATTAAATATTTTGTAATTCATATATAATAAGCTTTAAGTTTTTATTAGGAAAATATAAGGAAAATTTTTAGGATATTAAAAATTTTAAGACAATATAATTATTTAAACATGAATTAAATCAGTAAATGTGTCAAATTCTAAAATGAATTAAAAACTTTAAAATTGACTAAAAATTATTAAGTGATTTAAATATTATAAAATGGATTAAAAATTCTAAAATCACTTAAATATTATTAAATGAGTTTAATTTTTCAAATAGAGAACAATTTTTTACTTAAATAAAATTTAAACTTATATACTTTACTTATTTTATTAAATAGTTAATTTTAAATAGTTTTTTATCAAATAAAGGATTAATGAATCTTAAAAATAAAATTAATAAAGATAATAAAGGAAATATTTACATTGGTATTGCAAGTGTGCTTATAATTTCATTTTTAATTCTTTCAATTTGTGTATTGAATTTAGCTATTCATAATAATCAAGAGAACATCGAATCAATGAGTAGTGATGAATACAACTATGTAATTCAGGATTATAAGCGTAATATACCTATTGTTGAGAAGGAAGCAATAAAAGAGTTATCTGAGGAGGTTATATCTAAGAAACAACCAGTTGATGATTCTAAGGAGGAGATTAGGAAGAGGTGCGATGAGAAATTAGAGATTTTGAATGAGAAATATTATAATCAATATCATATTAAGATTGTATCTTCTGTAAATTCAGTAGAAAATGTAAGTGAACCTTTTGATATTCGGATTAAAACATATATTTCAAGTGTAAAAGGTGATATGAATTATAAAAATGTTGAAGAGAATGATATTAATATTGAGGGATTAAAGGACCCTATACCATTTATTTATTGTGGTAACGGCCGTGGTTTTAGCTATAATGAGACTTGTGTAATGTATGGAGAATCATTATCTGATTACTTAAAAGACAAGGATGTAGATGGTTATGAATATTATATTAATGCAACTGCACCATTAATAGTACGAAAGTGTCCTTATGATCCTTATAAACACCATGGTGATGGATTTACTATGAAAACCTGCAGAAATAGTGGTTATTATCATGAAAGTGCTGATGGTGCTTGTTATTTATGTAGATTAGAAGGAAAAAGTGGTTGTGGCCATTATGGTTTTGAAACATTTATTAATCCTCAAGCTACAACTTTGTTTAATTTGACTTCTGCCTGTGGTTCGGATCATGTAATATTTGGAGATGATACTTATCCTGGAATTGAATGTATTTACTATAGTCATGATGGAATTAATGAAATTTTATTCCTTGATCCTAACGGCCATAGAGTAAAATATGGAATGAATAAATAATTGAGAAGTGGTGTTGAATTAGAATATAAAAGTATGAATGAAGAATGTAATATTTAACAAGGGTGGTTTGTATGAAAAGTGATTTATTATTTGGAATTTTGATTTTAGTAGTTATAATTGGAGTTATAGCTAATATAACTGATTATACAAATGAAAAAATCGTTGATAAAACAGCACTTGATAATTTAGAAAAAATTACAATAGAAACATCTGATTATTTAATTAAAAATCCTGGAACTCCTGAAGATTGGGAGAAAAAAAGTGAACTTGATAAGGGAAAAGTTGATAATAATATAATTCCAGGCCTTGCAATTAGGAATAAAAATGTTAAAAACAGCCAGTTTGAAGATGAAAGTGAATCAAACGAGAAAGTTGTACCAAATACAATTTCATACGAGAAGTTGGCGAAGGTGAATAGTTATTATAATCAATTAATTGATAGAAATCTTTTTAACAATAGTATTAAAAGTTCAATAGCTATTTATCCTATAGATTCTGATGTTGAGCCCATTATTTGTGGAGATAATCTTGATGATAGTGATGAAAATATTATAAGTGTAGAAAGATATGTAAAGTGTGATTTCTTTAAGAAGTTTGTAATCTATGATTTTAATGATTTAAAGCTTAATGGAAGAGATTATAATAGAGAAGTTTACTGTAATCATGATAATGTTAAAGAACTGGCAAATCATGCTAATAATCAAAAATCAATCTGGTTATGCAAGAATTTTAGAATTTATAAAAGTTCACTAGTAAACTATCATTATTACCTAATAAGTAGTGATGATATTAGGAATTTTAATTGTTATTGGACTCTTGAAAGCTTAAATAATCCCTCTAATAAAACTGAAAAATTAAATACAGAAATTATAGATCTAAACCCTTTCTTCCAAGAAGACCTTCAATCACAATATGATAATATATACTCAATACACTTTAAGATACCAAAAACAAAGGTAAATGAGTTTAATTGTTGTTTAGTAGCTATTCCAAATAATATGACTGAAAGTGGGTTGATAGATGATAATAAATTAAAATATGATTACTTCCAAATTCAAGATGTTAAATTTCAGATGAGGACAGCTTATAAATAATATTTTAATTAATAAAAATTATTTTTATTCAAATATTAAATTTAAATTTTAAATAACAGTTAATCCAAGAATAGTTAAAGAAACCATAATTAAGATTAAAGTTGAAATTGAATCTGTAAGGGATGTAGAGAGTGGAATAACTATGTTATCTGGGTCAAGGCCTTTTCCATAGGAGAATGCTGAGATGTAGTATACTATGAAGATCATGAAGAGGACTAATATCATTCCTGATATGAAGCTTATTAGGATGATGTTAGGGTATCCTATACCTATACCACCGAATCCAATGGTTGAGGTTTCAGCCATGATTGCTATGATTGGATACATTATAATAGCTAATATGAGGATTATTGTGAAGTTTTCAATTGTGTGCTCTTTAGGTTTTAATGATGGTTCGATTAAACCTGAGTGGAGAGCAGATGAGAGTCTTGCACCTAAAATACTTACAAGGCCTCCACTTTCACCTGAGAAGAGTGGGATTAATGTGAGTAAGGTTTGATTTTTGAGTAATGTGGATAATGAATTATTTAATACTCCACCAGCAAGTGCTCCAAGTATTGAGCAAGCAAGTAGGACTGGGGTGGATTGTCTTACAATACGTTTAATACCAGTTTCGTGGTGATATCCATATACAAAACTAACAGCTACAATAGCTATTACAACAAGGAATAATGCTATTTTTAATACATATAAATGTGTGAATAGAGAAATTATGATAACAGACACAATGATTGAAGGTAGGGTTAAAAAATCACCGAATGCTGCAATAAGTGGAGTTGTGATGTTATCTGGGTCCCAACCATTTTCATAACTTTTAAGGGAAATAAACATTGTAATTGGGAGCATTATGATTGTTGATATTAAACCTGCTACAAATAGGATTAAGACTAAATCAAATAAACTTATACATTGGAAATTAAAGATTATACATACAATGTAACCTATTACAGCAAGTAAAACAGATAAAAGCATTGTTAAGATTAAGGATGATGAAATGTTTTCAATTAAAATATCAGACATTTCAAATTTAGGGGATAAAGTACCAATGTGTAAGTGAGTGCTTAATCTTGAACCAAAAGATCCAAAAATATTTCCTCTCATTCCAATAGCACCAGGAATGATAACCATAAGTCCAGGGTAGGTTTTTAAGAAGAAAGTCATATTTCCAAGTACAATACCTGCAAATAAATCACCTATAGCACAAATTAAGAGTGCTATGAAACTTTCTTTAATAACAACATTACCACTTTTTAAAAATAAGTTAACTTTTTTATATATTAAAGAAGGTAAGGAAAATAAATATTGAATACCTTTAAATATATACAATATTAAATTTACAACCAACATGACAACGTTGGAGCCAAACTTTCGTATCATCTTCAAAAGATTCATCATTTGGTTCACCTCTCATTATCATCATATCAGTCACTTCCTTATCAGTTTGTAAAAAATCTTTGATTTATATTGTTTTGCTTTTTTAATAAATAAATTCAATTTTTTGATTACGTTGTTTTGCTTTTTTTAATAAATAAATTCAATTTAATAAATAATATTAATATAATTAATCTTCGTCATCGTCGTCAATATAATCTTCCATATTGACTAAATCATCCATAATAATTTCACCAGTAACTAATTTTTCAAGAATTTCAGTACCAGCTTCAGATCCTTTAGCTATTAATACATCTCCAGCTAAGATGATTGTATTTTTATCAGGACCATAGATCCAGTTACTACCACGTCTGATTGAAATAATTCTCATACCAGTACGGTTAAGTAATAATAAATCACCTAAGGAATTATTAGCTAATTCAGATTCTTCTTGAACAGTTAAACGAATGATGTTTTTCTCAGCTTCTTCCATTACCATTTTAAATACAGGGTGTGGTTCAAAACCTTTAAGAGCTAAGTCACTTAAGTCCTTAGCAGCATTACCCATTGATTCAGCAGCTTCTGCAATTTCTAAAAGAGTAGTTAATTGCTCTGCATCTTCTAAGGAACGAGCAGCTAAAAGAGATTGTTTTTTAATCTCATAATTCATCATATTTAATCTATTTTCAAGGCTGACTACTTCTTCTGCAGCTTCTTTATTGTGGAATAAAACAGCAGAGTAAGCTAAATCAACCATAAGTTCCGACATGTCTTTCATTTCTATTAAAATATCTTTAACACTTGACATTTCCTATACCTTCAATTTTAATATATTATTTTTTAAGTAATAAAAATATAATAATTTAAATATAAAATTTTAAATTTAAATATAAAATTTAATAAATTAAGTAAATTTTAGAAATAATTATGTTTTTAATTATTTTGTTTTAAATAAACATTCACGTCTAATACGTAATAATTCTTCTTTTTTAAGGTTTAAATCTTCAACTTCTGTGAAAATTTTATCAAATTTTTCTCTTATACATTTATCAGCTGATTCTGTATGAATCCAGATACATTCTTGACAATCCCAAACATTTTTATCTTTAATCCATTTTCCACCTGTGGAACTTTCACCACATGGATAGAATGGACAATAACAATAGTCACATGCTTCTAATTCTTTATGACATGGTAAATAATCACAGTCATAATCAAGACCACATGGACTTTCATTATTTAGATATTTTTCAAAGAACTCGCGAGTATATGAAATAATATCATTTTTAATCATATAGGAGCGTGGAGTAATCATTAAATTATCTTCTTGATAGGTGAATTTATTTCCTACAATTAAAAATGAACTTTTAAGAGTAGTGTCTAAATCAACTAATTTAATGATTTCTTTAGAATTATCTTCTATATTTACACTTGCAATTAATGTATCTTCAGCTAATATTTCAAGTGAAATCTCTTTAAATCTATTAAATAATTCCTCATTATAAAGAGGATTATGAATAGCTAATATATAATTAGATTTAAGAGCGTTTTTAATCTTTAATTCTAATTCTGAAAATGGAATAAGTGGATTAGCAAAATTAATAATTGCAACATCATCTAATGGTGATCCTACTATTGATGAAGTATAATTTATAGCTGAAACAGTTGGATAAATCTTAATATCAACTTTTTCACTATATTTACTAGCAATTTGATAAATTAAACTATTAAATCCAAACTTTAAATATTCATTACTAATTAAAGAGACATTTTTACCTTCAAAGGATTTAGATAAGGCTAATTCGCAAGCATTTATATTTAAATCCTCTTCAATATTCTCTATAAAAAATACTTCTGATTGTTGATTTACTAAATCTTTGACTTTTTCAAAATCATAATTGTATGAAATTATAATATCAGACTCTTTAATAGCATTAATACTAGCTAAAGTTAAACTTTTTTTATTTATAAATTCAATAATATTAATCATAATCCACCAAATCCAATAATATTAATCATAATCCACATCAATTAATTCATTTCCTTCCATTTCAAATATTCTATTAATGTTTGACTTTTCTAATTACTGTAATTTGAACTCCAAGAAGCAGACTGACTTTTTGAGCTAGAGAACATATTTTCAAGATCACTGGAATAAGAAGAGTAATCTTTAGTAGATTTATTTGTTGTAGTAGCTGCATTAGTAGTATTCTTCTTAACTTCAAACATTTTTAAAATAGATACAATTTTAATAGTACTTACATCAACAGTGTATCCTTCCCAACTATAAGTAGCTTTTGCAACTGCTTTAACTTTATAATCAGGTTTATTTGTAATTACAATTTGTCCAGATGTTGAAGGAGGAGCTGAAAATCCATAAGTATCAATTGTAACAGTGATGTTTTCTTCACCATAATTACTATCTGTACTAATTGTCATATTATTAACAGTCACTCCATCAATATTGGCCTTTTTCGTAAGCTCATGAGCTAAATCATATCTATTAGTAACATTGATTTCTGTAGGATCTTTAATAAGTACAGAACCAACATTCTCAGAACTAAAGAATGATCCTAAAGCATCGGTTTGCATTGTAATTATACTTTGAACATCAGGAATTTCACCAGATACAATAGTATAAGAACTAAATAAACCTATTTCAAAAAATGCAATAAAAAGAATTATAATAAGTATAATTTTTGTTATTTTCATTATTTATCACTTAATTTAATTATTTATACAAAGATACAATTAAAAAAATCAACAGATAAATTATCA
>JAKSUE010000078.1 GCA_024409165.1 archaeon | reverse complement strand
ATTAAAATTATTATATCATAATATACTATTAATTAATATGGGTTAATATGGATTGAAAATTCTAATTAGTGATATTTATGTTTAAAAAATTAAAATTTGCATTGTTTATTAGTTTTATTTTATTTATATCAATTGCTTCTGTTTCTGCAAGTGATATTGATATGGATGATAATTTTTTAAATGATGTGGATAATAGTTCTAATAATGAATCTGATATTGTATTAAAGAATTCAACTACTCTTAAAACATCTGATGTGAAGGGTTATTTGACTACTTCTACTTATGTTTCTGCTATTTTGATGGATTCTGAGGGTAATGTGATTCCTAACAAAACGGTTGTGGTTTCTGTTACTAAGGGTAGTACTTATAAAGTTGTTACTGATAATAATGGGGTAGCTAAAGTTAAGATTCCAACTAAATTAGGAACATTTAATGTTGTTTTTAAATTTAGTGAGGATGATAATTATTATGGATCTTCTGCTAAATCTAAAGTTGTTATTTCTAAAATGAAAACTAAACTAACTGCTCCTGTAGTTACATCTCATATTCAGAAATCTACTTATCTTTATGTTTATTTGAAAGATAATAACGGTAAAGCCCTTTCTAAAAAGAAAGTTACTGTTAAAATTAAGGGTAAATATTATAAGTTAACTACTAATACTAAAGGTATAGCTAAATTAAAAGTTGCATCTAAATTAGGTACTTATAAAGTGAGTGTTAAATATGCTGGAAGTAGTTATTATACTTCTTCATCTGTAAGTTCTAAAGTTGTTGTTACTAAAGTACCTACTTCTATTGTAGCTCCAGCTATTTCTTATTATTCTACAAAATATGGTTATTTAACTGTTACTTTAAAAGATGTTAATAAAAAAGTTTTAAAGAAGAAAGTTGTTTATGTTTATATATCATCTCTTAAAAAGACATATAAATTAACTACTAATAGTAAAGGAGTTGCAAAACTTAAGTTCCATTCTCTTAAGAATTATAGTTGCACTGTTAAATTTAAAGGAGATAAAACTTATTTAGCAAGTTCTGTTAGCTCTAAATTAAATGTTAAATTAGTAAAATTTAGTGTTGATGATGTTGTTAATAGTTCTTTAACAGTTAAAGATTATGTATTAAAATATTCTAAATTACCTTCAACTGTTACTGTTAATGGTATATCTTGTACAGATGAACAGTTTACTTATTTAATGGCTTCAGCTATTAATAATATTAATAACGGTAATAAGAATGATATTACTTTATCTATTATTAATGCTCCAACAAGCCCTAATGGAGGTTTCTTTTATAAGAACATATCTCAATCTAACTATCTTAAATTATCTACTAATTTAGTAACATATGTAAATAAGAATTATAAACTTCCTAATTATGTCTCTTTATCTTCTTCAAATAAAGTTGATTATAATTTATGTTCTTATGTATTTTCAGATATTTTAGCTAAGTATGTGGTTAATGGTCAACTTCCATCTAAAATTACTTTAGATAGTTCTGTATTTATTAATAAACCTAATGGAAATTATGCTTTAACTTGTCTTAATTGGGGTTCTGGTGGAGATATTACTAAAAATAAAGTTTTAATGAAGAATATCAAAAGAACAACTTTAGCTAATAAAATAATTGCTATGTGTAAAAAGGGAACTCCTATAATTGCATTTGGTGATGGTGATGGTCCTGTTGTGATTGTAAACTCTGGAATTCATGGTAATGAATTATCTTCACAAGCTGCAAGTTTTAAATTAATTGAAAAGTTATATTCTATAAGGTCTTCTATAAAAGGTACTATTTATGTCATTCCAGTCATATCTCCAAGATCCACAGCTAAGAATGTGAGAGATTATAATGGAATTAAACTTAATACTATCGCCGATAAAGAAGGAACTCTTTCTAATCATCTTATAAATTTAGCCCTTTCAGTGGGTGCTAAAAGTTTAGGTGATTTCCATTGTTCAAGACATGGTGGAGACCCTGGTAAAAATATAGTTATGGGTTCTTATAATCCAACTGGTGACAGTGCACTTTTAACTAAATATATTGCAACTAATGCAAAAGTAGCTAGTAAAATTTATAAATTAGCAGGAGCTTCTTATCCTGGTGCTGTAGAAGATACAGCTAATCTTAATGGTATTACTTCTGTTACTTGTGAAGTATTAACAAATCATGGAACTATAGAAAAAGGTACTGTTAATTTATCCTATACTATGATGCTTTATTTCTTAAAATACTTTGGAAATATTGCTTAATTATATTTAATAATCTTTTTATTTTTATTTTATTTTTTATTATTTTTTATTATTTTTCTTATTTTTTCTTATTAATTATAAAAGTTTTTAAAATATTATTAATTATAAAAGTTTTTAAACTTTTTATTTTTTAATTATAATTTTATTAATCTATTAATTATTGCTATGGTGATTAAATGGTATTTGTAATTGATCCTCAAAATGCAGGTATTTCTGGGAATATGTTCATTGGTGCTCTTGTTGATATGGGTGCTGATAGTGAATGTGTGAAAAATCTTATGGAAGCTGTGGCTTTATCTTTTGGTGGTGTTGATGTTTCTTTAGATATTGTTAATAAATCTGGGATTGAAGCTACTTTTTGTGATGTATCTGTTATTGACGACGAACATGAACATAATCATCATATTAATTTTAATGATTTTATGGCTAAAATTGATTCTTTAAAATCTGAAGGGGTTCCTAATTTAACTGATGAGATGGTTGAATTAGCTAAGTCTGTATTTATGCGAATAGCTATTTCTGAAGCGAATGTTCATGGGAAATCTCTTGAAGATATTCATTTTCATGAAGTTGGCGCTGCTGATGCTGTGGCTGATGTTTTTGGAACTATTTATGGTTATTTTGATTTAGGTATGTGTGATGAGCGTGTTGTAGGTTTACCTATTGCTGTTGGTGGAGGTACTGTTGAAACTGCTCATGGTATAATTCCAGTTCCTGCTCCTGCTACTTTAGATATTCTTAAAGATGGGGCTAAGTATTTTGGTGGTCCTGTTAATACTGAATTAGCTACTCCAACTGGTGTTGCTTTATATATGGAATTATGTGATGAATTTTTAGAATTTTCCCCTATGATGTCTCCTGAGGCTATTGCTTATGGTGCTGGTTCTAAAGAGTTAGATTTTCCTAATGTTTTAAGAATTATTAAATCAATAGATGAGAATGCAAAAGAGAAAATTTCAGTTATTGAAACTAATATTGATCATATGTCTAGTGAGGAATTAGGTTTCTTATTTGATATTCTTTTAATTGAAGGTGCTTTAGACGTTTCTATGGTTTCTATTATTATGAAAAAGAATAGGCCAGGTCATTTAATTAAAATTATCTCCAAACCTGATTTGGTTGACCATTTAGTAAGTATTTTATTTAAAGAAACTGGTACTTTAGGTATTCGTGTAAGTGAGAATATTCATCGTGGTGTTGCTGAACGTCAGATAGTTCCTTTAGATATTAATGTTGGAGGTCATCTTTATACTATTAATTTTAAAATAGGTGTTGTGGGTGATGATATTATATCTCATAGGCCTGAGTATGAAGATATTCGTAGGATTTCTGTAGAGCAGGATATTCCTTTAATTGAAATTAGAGAAGTAGCTAATACTATGATTAGAGACTTTTTAGAGAATGCTGAATAAAGTTGGATTATAGTACTTAGTTATTATATCCTTAGATAATTAATTATTGTGAGATGATGGTTGATGGCTAAAAATTTAAATTATTTGATTAATTTATCAAGAATTACTATTTTATTAGCAATTATTGTATTGATTTCTAATAAATTTTATTTTAAAAAAGATATTTTAGCTTATTTTGCACTTTTTTTAGCTACTGTGTCTATTGTTTCAATTGCTGTTTTTATTTATTATCTTAGGAAAGGCCTTAAAAGCGGTGAGATTTCTCGTTCTACTAAGATTGTTTTAGAAGCAGATACTGAAAATGCTGTTAAAAATGGACTTTTAACTGAAGAACAAGCTAAAGAAATTCCAGATACTATTATTATTGAATCTAAATATTTATTTTTGAATTTAGTTTTCAATTTAGCTATTAATTATTATTTTGATCCTTTACCTGTTGAAGTTCTTCATGATGCTTTACCTCATGTTCCACCTATTCAGTTAAAAGGTTTATATTCTAAATCTCAAGATGTTCATGATGATTTGAATGATTATTTTAGGTCTCAGAAATTTGCAAATAAAGCAGATGTTATCACTAGATCTGGTGAGATTAAGAAGTATTTAGTTAAAACATATCCTTGGATGATGGCAGATACTTTAGAAAATACTTATAATTATTTCTTTTTAGGTATTGGTAATAGATAGTGTCTTATTTTTTAATTTATTTTATTATTTCTAATTTATTTTATTATTTTTAATTTATTCTTTTTTTAATATTTGATTATAATTTTTATAATAATATGAATATTTTTATAAAAAGTATTACTTGTGGTTTAAAAAAATAAAAAAAGAAAAATGAATGGTTAATAAATTAACCATTTTTTTTAAATTTATTCAATCCATACTAAAGGTTCTCCTTTTTTAACTGCATCTCCTTCTTTGATATGGATTTCTTTAACAGTACCATCGTATTCACTGATGACATTGTTTTCCATTTTCATAACTTCGAAGATTGCAATTAAATCGCCTTTTTTGACTTCGTCTCCTTCTTTAACATTTATTTTGAACACATTTCCGTCTAATTTACTTAACATGGTGTGTTCAGGGTATTCAGGAGCGTTAGGTGCTTCTCCTTCAGGATGGATGGTTACATTATATTCTTCACCATTAACTTCAACAGTGTATTTATTTGGAATTCCTTCAAAGGTTTGAGTAGTTGATTCACAAATAGTGTTGACAGATGGGATTTCTTCTTCAACAGCTTCACCTTTTAAGAATTTAGGTCCTACTGCAGGTTGTGGGAAGAGAGCTAAAATAAGAGCGTCTTCATCAGATTTGACAAAACCTTGTTCTTCTCCTTCTTGTTTGATTTTATCAAATTCATCTTCTAAAAGATCAGCAGGTCTACATTCAATGATTTCTTCATCACCAATAATCTCTTTTGCAAGTTCTTGGTTAATTGGTGCTGGGGAACGTCCGTAGTAACCTCTCATGTAATCTTTAACTTCGTTAGTGACACGTTTGTATCTTTCACCTTCAAGTACATTGATTACAGCTTGAGTACCTACAATTTGACTTGTTGGAGTTACAAGTGGAGGATATCCCATGTCTTTTCTAACTTTTGGCATTTCAAGTAATACATCTTCATATCTATCTAATGCATCTTGCATTTCTAATTGTGAAACTAAGTTAGAAAGCATTCCTCCAGGAAGTTGATAAGTTAAAACATCAGTATCAATTCTTTCACTAATTGGGTTGATAAGGCCTTCATATTCATCTTTTCTTAATTGTTCAAAGTATTTTTTAACAACATTTAAATGTTTTAAGTCAAGACCAGTATCATATTCTGTACCTTCTAATGCAGCTACAATACTTTCTGTTGGAGGTTGAGAAGTACCCCATGCAAAAGGAGAAATAGCAGTATCTAAAATATCTACTCCTGCTTCACAAGCTGCATAGTAACTAATTGGAGTAATACCACTGGTACAGTGTGAGTGTAATTCTACAAGTAATCCAGTTTCTTCTTTTAATCTTAAAATTAATTCATATGCACTTTGAGGAGTAATTAAACCAGCCATATCTTTAATAGCTACAGAATCACAATCTAAACTTTCAAGTTCTTTAGCTAATTCTACATATTTGTCTACAGTGTGAACAGGACTAATTGTGTAACTGATAGTACCTTGAACATGTGCACCTTGAGCTTTAGCTACTTTAATAGATTGTTTCATGTTTCTTACATCATTTAATGCATCAAATATTCTAAATATGTCTACACCATTTTCATAGGATTTTTCAACAAATTTAGTAACAACATCATCAGGATAATGTTTGTATCCAAGTAAGTTTTGTCCTCTTAAAAGCATTTGAATAGGAGTTTTTATAAAACCTTTCTTAAGTTCTCTTAATCTTTCCCAAGGGTCTTCATTTAAAAATCTTATACAAGTATCAAAAGTAGCTCCACCCCATGCTTCTACTGCATGGTATCCAATTTTATCCATTTCTTCTACAATTGGGAGCATATGTCTTGTTCTCATTCTAGTAGCTAAAAGAGATTGATGTGCATCTCTTAATGCAGTTTCTGTAATTTTCACTTTCATACCTTTTACACCTCACTTCATTTGTTTTTCTAATAAGTATTTAAGCATAAATAATTTGTAAATATTCTATTTAGATATAATGTGAATAGTCTATTCAGATATAATATAAATATTATGTTAAGATATAATTTAAACATTATATTAGTATATAATATGTTTTTTCTATTAATAATACTTAACTAGTAATATTAATCTTTATGAATTTTCAAAAAATAGACATTGTAAGTTAAAAGAAATCGTTTTAAAGTTTAAATAGTATTTTTAAATTTAAAAAAAGTAAATAAGTTAAATGAATTAATCATTTAACGTTCAAGTTTTCCTTCGATGAATGCATTTACATTTGCTGCAGCTTCATCATCTGTGAATTGGATTGGTGGATGTTTCATCACATAAGATGAAATAGAAGTAAGTTGACCTCCAATTCCTCTTTCAATAGCTAATTTACAGCAACGAATTGCATCAATTACACAACCTGCTG
>JAKSUE010000077.1 GCA_024409165.1 archaeon | reverse complement strand
GTAGGAGAACAAGATAGTTCTAGATTCAAATTAGCAGATGTTGAAGTATTTAAAATAACCTATATAAAATATTAACCTAACCTAATCATCTAAATTAAATACAGAATCTGCACCTTTATTTTCAAAATCATAATCTTTACTTTCATCAAAATTATCAGCACTTATTGTAATAGTCTTAGGTTTACCCTTAACCCTATTAATCTTTGCTTTAGGTTTAGATTTAGGTTTAGACTCTAAATCAGGTTTAGACTCTAATTTAGAACTTTTTTTAGATTTATTTGACTTTTTATCATAATCATCTAAAAGAGACTCATAACCCTCTTCACCAAAAACACCATCATCAAAGAAATCATCAGTAAAATCCTGATAAATCTCAGATTCATCTACTTTTTTATCATCAAACATCTTTTCCATTTCTTTTTCTGAAATATTCTTTCCAACAGATTCTTTTTTATTAGATTTAGATTTTTTAGACTCTTTAGATTTCTTGGATTTTTTAGACTTAGATTTAGGTTTAGAATCTTCATCTGATTTATCATCCTTCTCTTTAGCTTCTTTATAATCAGATTGAAGCTTAGAAATATCAATAGTACCTTCACTATCAGAATCAGAACTAGAATTAGAATCAGAATCATCATCTATTAAATCAAAATCAAATTCAGTAGCTTTTTTAAATCTTGATTTAGGTTTTGTTGAATGTATAGGAGTTATTGACTCCATTGATTCATTTGAATTTAATTTAAGTTCCTCATCATGAACTGAAAGTGAAGAATGATTTGAAAAGTCATTTTCATTAATAAATTCATCTAAATCGTCATCTTCTTTAGAACCTTTTAAAATACTGTTTTTAGTAATTGAATCTTTAAGTAAAGAAAATCTTGATTTAGGTTTTTGATTTAATTCCTCATCAATAATCTCTATATCATTATTATCATCATCTAATAAATCTTTTGTATAATTATCTAAATCTAAGTTTAATTTATTGTCTAAATCTGATTTATCTTCATCTAAATTCTCATTACTTTCTAAATCAAAAGAATCTTTTTCTTTTGCTTTATTAAACATGTTTATTTTACCAAATACAGATTTACCTCTTGTACTTTCATCATCTACATCATCTTCAAAGTCATCTAAAGTGGTTTCGCTTGGTGAATCGAATTCACTTGAGGATAAATCTACATTGAATAATACATTTTTACCATTTCTTTTGTCTTTTTTATCTTTATATGGACTTACAAAACTTCCGTCTTCTGTAAATTCTGCTTTAGGTTTAGAAGGGCCAGGAGTGTGTAAATCTAAATTAAGATTTAAATCAAAGCGATCATTATCAATTAGATTTAAAGTTAATACAAGTGGTGCAATAACAAATATAACTGCAACAATTGAATCAATGAATAATGTTCTATGGTTTCCTGTTGAAATTAAGTTATATACACCGAGTACAAGTAAAATAATAAGAATTATTGGAGTTATGAACTTAATACAGATTATCCAAAAGCTATCTACTTTAATAGAACTACCTTCGTTTAGACTGTCCATTAATCTATCTGCACCATAAACCCATGCAATAATAACAAGTTCAAGAAGAATAGCAAGTAAAATAGCGAAATTCATAAGGAATTGTGATACAACTGTTATAAGATATTGTCCCATTCCTGTTGTAAATACAAATGATGCGAAAATACCAATTACACAAATATATCTAAGAGCTCTGGTTCTTGTTATTGAAAATTTTTCTACAGCAGAGGATACAAATGGTTCGATTATTCCAATAGCTGAGCTTAAACCTGCAATAAATAATAATAAGAAAAAGGCAAATCCAATGATATTTCCCCAAATTCCCATTGTATTAAATGCATTTGGTATTAAAACAAAGATTAAAGTGAATGTATTAGTAAATTCTGTATTAACTAAAGGATTAACTTCAACCATAGCACCTAAAAGACCAAATATAATCAAAGTAAAGATTATTTGAACTGCAAAACTCACTAAAGCAATAATCCAAGCATTATCAACCAAATGAACTTTAGCCTCACCATCACCATCTAAATAACTTGAATAAGAACTAGCTACAGCTTGACCAAGTAAAAGAACAGATATAACTTGAGTAAAAGCAATTAACCAAACATGATAATCTAAAAGACATGACCAATCAGGATGTATAATGAGAGACATAGCTATTTTTGAACCTGCTAAAGTAAGTACAAAAATAAAAACCGCTACTAAAAGAATAATCATTACAGGAACTAAAACCATATTAACCTTTGCTATTAAATCAATACCATGTCTTGATATTAAATAAATAACTCCCCATATAACCATAACTGTAATCCCAATTGGAACAATAAGATAAGTTAAAGAATATATGTCAGTACTTGAATGTAATAATGATTGATTAAAGAAAGCATCAGGATTAGCACCCCATCCTTTAAATAAAGCAAGTAACATGTAAATAAGGTCCCATCCCATCACACAAATGTATATAGCAAGAAGTAAAAACATTATAAAAATTATAAACCAACCCAAATATTCATACTCCCCCTTAATATTAAATAAAATCTTAGAAATACTTGATTTAAACTTAAATCCAGCACCAAACTCAAGACATAAAAAAGGAACCCCTATTAAAACAATAGCAATAATATAAGGAATAAGAAATGCTCCACCACCATTACCATACATAATATAAGAAAACTGAGTTAAACTTGTTAAAGATAAAACAGCCCCAATCATAGCTATTAAAAAAACAGCAGAACTATTCCATGAAGATTTCCCTTGATTAAACACATTATACCTCCTTCAATTAATCATAATAATATAGTAAAAATAATGTTAATACACTAATTAACAAATAAACTATTTATATATCTATTATTTAATATTTAAAAAGATTATTATAGTGCATATGAAAAGTATTAAAATAAAATCAAAATAACTAAAATAAAAATAGTTTACTAGTAAACTATTAAAAAGCCAAAATAATAAGAATTAATTAAATAATAATCAAAATAAGGATTAAAAAAATAAAAAAATAAAAAATATGTTTTGAAAGATAAACTTTCAAAACTTTAATTTAACTTATTTACCTCTGACACTATCTAAAACTTTGTAATAATTATCGTTTTTAGCTGGTAAGATAGAGAGGATGATAGATCCACCTACAAGTACAATAGCTAAAATTACCATAATTATTTGACTTACAGGGTCAAAGTCAAAGATAAGGTTACCTACACCACTAATCCAGAAGATTAAGATACAAATTGGAAGTGCATATCTGATAATAAATTTCCAAGTTTTACCTACTTTAATAGTGGAATATTCGTTCATGGTTTCAATAAGTTTATCGAAGTCGTAAATCCAACCGAAGATAATACATTCAATTACAATAGTAAGTAATAATGCGAAGTTGTTTAAGAATGTATCAAATGCAGTTAAGATAAAGAGACCTGCTTGTGTAGTGAATAATAAGGATACTAATAATCCAAGACCACAAACTAAAGCAGCAGACTTATTACGTTTAATATTGAACTTCTCAGTAATAGTTAAGGAAATAGGTTCTACAAGTGCAATTGCAGATGTTATACCTGCAAATAAAATACATCCAAAGAACAATGGTCCAATAATAAATGCATAAGCACCCATTACATTAAATACTTGAGGGAATACAATAAATGCAAGTCCCATATAGGAACCTTCAGTAATAATTCCACTAATTGGAATAGCACTTGCAACACTCATAAATCCTAAGATAGCAAATACACCAACAGAGTTGAATACTTCAAATGCAGAGTTAGAGAATGCAACAGTTAAAGCACTGTCAACTAATTTAGAACCATCTGGAAGGTAACTTGAATAAGTAACAGCAATTGCCATACCTAAACTAAGAGAGAATACAATTTGTCCAAATGCAGCTAACCATACATTAAAGTTAAGTAGTTGATTCCAATCAGGAGTAAACAACTGTGTAAGCCCTACACCTGCACCAGGTAAAGTAAGAGAGAATACTACAATAATAACTACCATAAGACAGAGTACAGGAATTAAAATTTTACTTACAAATTCAATACCTTTGTTAAGATCAGATTGAGTAATAGTGAAAATTACTAACCAGATTATGAAAACTGCAATAAGTACTCCTGGAACAAAAGTAGTGATTCCTTCAATACCTGCTGAAGCTTGTAAAACATTTACAGCAAAGTAAGTATTAGGGTCAGCACCCCATCCTTTAGAGAAACTTAATAAGAAATAAATTAAATCCCAACCAACTACACAAACATAGTATGTTAAGATTAGGAAAATAATAAGTAAGACAACCCAACCTACAGGTTCGAGTTTTTGATGGATAGAATATAAAATTTTACTGATAGAAGATTTAAATCTATAACCTAAAGCATATTCTACCATAACAAATGAAATCCCTAAAAGGAACAAAGCTACAATATAAGGAATCAAGAATGATCCTCCACCGTTAAAGTAAATAACATTTGGGAATCTCCAAATATTACCTAAACCAACAGCAGAACCGATCATAGCCATCATGAAACCAAATCTTGAGTTCCATTGGGATCTATTTTCTTCAGCCATTATATCACCAATAATATGTTAATTAAATAAATAAAATTTATACTAAAAAATCATTGAATAAACAATCTAACAAAAAGTTATCCAATGAAAAAATAATATCTTAAAACAAGTAATAATGAACAAACAAATATTCAAAATACAAGTAAATAATAACACTCACACTTAAATTGAATAATATTTAACAAAGTTACAATATAAACAAAATAAATTCAAAAAATGTTATTTATATCAAAAAATATTCAAAAAAATATTAAATTTAGTACAATATTATTAAGTTAGTTCATTCAAGTATAAAAAGTTTTTTAAAAAAATCTCCTCAAATTAAAAAGAAAATTAAAAAAAATAGGTAAAATAATGAATAAAATAGAAAAAATAAATAAAAAGTTGAATAAACTAGCAAAAATAAGGATAAAATAACTAAAATACTGAATAAAATAGAAAAATTAAAAAAAGACTAATAAAATAAGAGAAATTAATTAAAAAATTAAAAAAAATAGAAAATTAATTAAGTTAAAATAACTTAATTAATTAAATTTAAAGTTTAATTATTTACCAGAACTTGCATCAGTATCTTCTTCAATAGTAGCAGGTACTTTTTCACCGATTAATTTAAGACCTACATACATTACAACAACAGCTGCAATAAGGGAAACATACCATGGTATACCGAAACCAGCAGGGATGTAACCAACAACAATAGTAACAACAGCTACAAATATTGCATAGTATATCTGAGTGTTTACATGGGCAATATGGTTACAACCAGATCCCATGGAAGACATAATTGTTGTATCGGAAATTGGTGAACAGTGGTCACCGAAGATAGCACCAGTTAATACTGCACTGATTGCAGTAACTAAGAATCCGAATTCAGGTTTAATATTCCATGCAAGAGGAATTGCAAGAGGCATTAAGATAGTCATAGTACCATATGCAGTACCAGTTGCGAAGGAAATAATTGCACCTAAGATGAAGATTAATGCAGGAACAGTCCAGTATGGGATGGTTGAGGAAAGGATTCCTACTAAGTAATCAGCAGTTCCAACATCTCCAATTACAGCACCTAAAGACCATGCTAAAAGTAAAATTACCCCAGTAATAACAATGGTTTTCATACCGTCAATCCAGACGTTAATTGCTTCACCAAAGGTGTAGATACTTTCACCAACAGCCATAACAATAGCAACAATAGAAGCAAGAAGTGCAGATTGAAGCAATGCAACAGATGCATCAGAAGCAGATAATGCTTCAAAAATACCATTAAAGGATAATGGAGCAGTTTGCATTAAGGTGATAAGAGCTTGGTCAGTACCAGCTAAAATAGTGGTATATCCACTCCAGTAGAATGCAAGAAGTGCTGAAACAATTAAAGTTCCAATAGGAATAATAGCATTCCATACAGTTAATTTTGCACCAGGTGCTGGTTCTACATCCTCAAAACCAGCAATTCCGCCTTCATCAACAACAGGTTCATCTTCTTTTCTTTTACGAGCTCTAATTTCAGCATCTTTCATTGGACCAAATTCATACAAAGTAATTGCAGTAATTACAATAAAGATTAAAATAAAAATATTATAGAATCTGTATGGAATGGTCTGTAAAAACATACCAAAAGCACTCATTTGGGTAAACCCAATAGCAGTTAACCCATCTTTAATTAAACTTAATTCTAAACCAATCCAAGTAGAAATAATCATAATACCTGCAATAGGCGCTGCAGTTGCGTCTACTACAAATGCTAATTTTTCTCTGGATACATGAAGTTTATCCATAACAGGTCTCATAATAGGACCTACGATTAAGGAGTTTGCATAATCGTCAAAGAAAACACAAATACCTAAAACCCAGGTAATAAGTTGTGCAGAAGTTGGGGTTTTAGCATATTTAGATAAAGCAGTAGCTAATGCTTTTGCTCCACCCATTTTAGATACTAATTGGATTACTCCTCCAATAAGTAAACATTGGAGAATAATACCTGCATTCCAAGGATCTGCTAAACTTCCTACAATGTGACTACATAAACTAATAAATGCATTAATAATAGTTTCAAAAATGTTTACATTATTAATACAAATCATAAATTCTCCTACAAATACACCTAAGAATAAAGATAAAATAGTCTCTTTAGTAACAAATGCTAAAACAATAGCTACTAAAGGTGG
>JAKSUE010000076.1 GCA_024409165.1 archaeon | reverse complement strand
AAAGAAAAAAATAAAATTATTAAACCAAAACTAAAAAATTATAAATTTAAAAATAGTGTATTTACCCACTAAATTTAAAATTTAAACTGTTTTTCAATATCTTCAGATTCAATTAATCTCTCACAATAATGACATCTAAGAGTTATTGGATCTTTATTTACAACACTAAATTTAGAATTAATTGGCTCATCCTTATTATTAGAAATACATTTTGGATTAGTACATTTAACAGTAGATTCTAACTCATCCATAATTCTTACTTTTTCTTTATAAACTACTTTATAATCCCTAATAATATTAATAGTAGCTTTAGGAGCAATTAATGAAATCTTATCAAGCTCTTTAGAATCAAGTTCCCTATTTTCAATTTTCACAAGATCTTTAGAACCATACTTAGATGAAATATTCATAGCTAAAGTCATTTTACCATCAGTTTCAGGTAAATTTAAGATTTTTAATACTTGAAGTGCTTTATTAGGAGCAATATGATCTATAACAGTTCCATTTTTAATAGCAATAACTTTTAATTTTGGTTTTTCTTCACTTGACATAATAAAAAATATGTCTTAATTTTTATTTATAATTTTTTATAAAAAAGATAAATATCTGAAAATATCAGTTAAAAACATGAAACTATTAAATAAAATTAATTATAAATATAATATATTATAGTTAATATTATAATTTAATAATAAACTTTAAATTTTATACTACAAACTAAAATATTAAAAATTTATAATTATCAATTTATCAAGGATGATAAAAATGGAAGAACATATCGACTTATTTAAAAAAATAATATCAAAAGTAGAAGAAAAAGTAGATTATGTTGATATTAGAGCTGGAAAAGGAGATAATAATAGTATTATCATGAAAGATGGTAAAATCCAAGAGGTTAATAGTGGAAGTAGTCTTGGTGCAAGAATAAGAGTATTAAATAATGGAGCATGGGGTTTTGCTTATACTAATGATTTATCTAAATTAAATGAAGTTTCAGAAACTGCAATTAAAATATCAAATGCTTTAAGTGGAGATATAACTTTATCTGAAGAAGATATTATTGAAGATAAAGTAAAATCTACAGCAAAAATCCCATTTAAAGATGTAAGTGTTGAAGATAAAAAAGAAATAATTACAGATGTTAATAAATGTGCAAATGTTGGAAGTGTATTGAGTACAACTATAAGCTATTCTGATAGCTCAATCAATAGTGCTTTTATAAGCAGTGAGGGTAGTTGTATTTTAACAGAAAGGTCAAGAGTTGGCCTTTTCCTTAATGCTGTGGCTTCAAATGGTGAGGTTATACAGTTTGGTCATGGAAGTTTAGGTGGAACAAAAGGTTTTGAAGCAATAAGTGAAGCAGACATTGAAGGATTCAGTAGAGAAATCGGAGAAAATGCAACAAAATTATTAGATGCAAAACCAGCACCTTCAGGACATTTCCCAATTGTTACAGACAACACTTTAACTGGAGTATTTATTCACGAAGCAGTAGGACATGCTGTTGAATCTGATTTAGTCTTACAAGATGATTCTATATTAAAAAATTATATGAATAAAAAAATTGGTTCTGATATTGTTAATATTTATGATGATGCAAGTAATCCTGATGGATTTGGATATTATGCATATGATGTAGAAGGTGTAAAAACCTCTAAAAATCAAATTGTAAAAGATGGAGAATTAGTATCTTACCTCTCTTCAAGAGAAACAGCATCTAAATTCAACACAAAATCCTCAGGAAATGCACGTTCATCAATTAGTGACCAACCAATTGTAAGAATGAGTAATACCTACTTAAATCCTGGAGATATGAGTTTTGAAGAACTTATAGAAGATATTAAAGATGGAATTTATCTTAAAGGTTCCAGAGGAGGACAAGTAGACACAGGTAAAGGAATCTTCCAATTTAATGCAGATGAAGCATTTAAAATAGAAAATGGAGAACTCACAACCCATTTCAGAGACGTTTCATTATCTGGAAATATTCTTGAAACCTTAAAAGGAGTTGATGGAATAGGATCTGACTTTAAACTTAGTGTAGGATTCTGTGGAAAAGGAGGTCAAACTGCACCTGTAGGTGATGGTGGACCACATACAAGAATCTTAAATGCTATGGTTGGTGGAAGTAACTAAATTAATAAAAACCATATAAAAATAATAAAAATAATAAAAAAAATAACTAAATAAATCCAAAAATATTACTTGTAAAGTTGTGATAAAATGTTAACTCAAGAAGATGGAGATTATTTATTAAAAATAGCTAAAAAAGCTATTGAAACCTATGTAAAAGAAAATAAACTCATTGAAGTTCCAGATTGTCCAGATTACATGAAAGAAAAATTAGGAGTTTTTGTTACATTAAATAAAAATCAAAATCTAAGAGGTTGTATTGGTTATCCAGAACCAATAATGCCTTTAATTAATGCAATAATCGATTCAGCAATCTCTGCAGCTATAAGAGACCCAAGATTTCCTGCAGTAACCGAAAATGAATTAGATAATTTAGATTATGAAATTACTGTTCTTACAAAACCTAAATTAATTGAAGTTAACAACCCTGAAGAATATCCAAGTAAAATAAATATTGGTGAAGATGGCCTTATTGTAGAAAAAGGATTCTTTAGAGGATTACTCTTACCTCAAGTTGCAACAGAACATAATATGAGCAAAGAAGAATTCTTATCACATACTTGTATGAAAGCTGGAATAAGTCCAAATGCATGGTTAAAAGACAATGTGGAAATTTATAAATTCCAAGGACAAATATTTAAATAAAAATTACTATTAAATTTATATTAATTATTAAAATATGATACAAAAAATTAAAAAAAGATAATAAAAATTATAAAAATTTATACTAATGAGAGATGATTAAAATGATGATACCAACAATACCTACCCCTGAAGAAATTTTAGATAAAGGGTTTAGTAGAGGAAAAAAGGCAGCAGATTTAAGAAGAACTGAAAAAATGCCTAAACATATGAAAGGAAAAAGAGTTGAAGAAGTTAGAGTTACAACTGCTTGTCAGGTAATTAAAGATAAATTAAAAATGATTTTAGACCGTACTCCTAATGTAGAAGAGCTTCCTGAGTTCTATCAAGATTATATTGATATTACTGTAGGTGTAGATGACTTTAAAAAGTCTCTTGGAGCTTTAAATTGGGCTTATGGTATTATTACTCAACTTGAAAAAGATTATGGTGCAAGAATCAGAAAATCACCTTCTGAAAAAGCATCAAGTCTTAGAAAACAAGCTTATGGAAGAATCTCTTCTGTTATTCATAAAATTAAAAAGGATCTTGATTTCTTAGATTTTGCAAAACAACAACTTAGAAACTTCCCAACTGTTGATTTTGATGCTACAAGTATTGTAATTGCAGGATTCCCAAATGTAGGTAAATCCACATTACTTACTCAAATCACAGATGCAGAACCAAGAGTAGCTAACTATCCATTTACAACAAAAGGTATTCAAATTGGACACTTTGAAAAAAGATGGAAACACTATCAAATTATTGATACTCCAGGACTTCTTGATAGACCTGTTGGAGATATGAATAATATTGAGTTAAATGCGATGGTTGCACTTGAACACTTAGCTGATGCGATTCTTTTTATTTTCGATGCTTCAGAAACTTGTGGATACTCCTTAGAAAATCAATTTAACCTTCTTGAAGAACTTAGAGAAATCTTCGATGCTCCAATGATTTTCTTATTTAATAAAATGGATATTGCAAATTATGAAGGTGAACAAAAAGAGTATATCCAACAATATATTGACAGAACAGAAGAACCATTACTTATCTCAGCTTTAGAAGGTGAAGGCATAGAAGAGATTGTTAAATTAATTACTTCAGTTCAAAAAAGAGAAAAAGTAGTAGAAGATGATGAAGAGGAAATAGATGATGAAAACTACTTTGATTTAACATAAGCAAATAATAAAATAAATTAAAGTAAAATAAATCAAAATCATTATCCATTTGCTTAAATAAAAGCATTAAACTTTTAATAACTTTAATATACTAAAAGCGAAAAGTATATAAAGGATAGAGTACAATATTTTAATAACCAAAGGGTACTAAAAGATGTACACCTCAATAAAAATTACACAAAATATTAAATCAAAAGGAGTGATAATATGGAAGAAAAAAAAGATTTTGCAGAAGAAATTAAAACTAAAACTGAAGAAGTAAAAGAAGATATTAAAGCAAAAACCGAAGAAGCTAATGCAAAAATGGAAGATCAATTTGAAGAAGGAGTAAACAAAAGTAAAGAAGTTGCTGGAAAAGTAGGAACCAACTTAAGTAAAACTATTGATAACACTATTATTGCTGTAAAAGAAATCCAAAAAAATTGGGATGAAAAAGTTCAAGAATACAGAGAAACCAGCAGTGTTTTAATCCCTATTGACTTAGTAAATGCTAAAGACTACTACTTCTTACAAGCAGCATTAGCAGGTGTTTCTAAAGATAACATTGAAATTGAAGCTACTGAAAACTCAATTACTATTAAAGCAGTATTTGAAAACATTTTCAAAAACATCAAAAGCCCAGAAGGTTTAGAACCAGAACTCGTTATCCAAGGTTTAAAAAATGGTGTTGCGAAAAGAACTATTCCTTTTGCAAATGAAATTAAAACCGAAGAAATTACTGCTAAATTCCAAGATGGTGCTTTATTCTTAGAAATCCCAAAAGTATCAACTGAAAAAACTAAAGTTAACATTGATTAAATAATCAATGTTTTTCTTTTATTTTTTTTAACTTAATAAATTAACAATTGTTATAATAACATATAAATTATAAAAATATAGGATAATAATAAAATAAAAAATATAAAAATAGATATGAAAAATATAAAATAAAAAATATAAGAAATATATGAAAAGTATATGAAAAATATAATGAATAGAAAATCTATTCATATCTTACTTTTCCAATATGTCTTGTTTCACCAGGATCTTCATCATTAAAATGAGCTAAATAATAAACGAACCATTCAAGAGGTATAACAAGAATAAATGGAGCTAAAAGATAACTAACATCAGCATAATCTTTTAAATCATAAACAATAACTTTTGCTTCAAGAGTATTTGCAAAATTAATAGCTTTTTGAGTTAAAACATCTCCTGGAGCATTAGCATTTAAGAAAATATGAGGAACGCCTTTTTCTGCTCTTTCAATAAGCCCATGACGGAATTCTGAAGCATAAACAGGACAAGCATGCTTAATTGCACCTTCCATTAACATTGTCATAGCTAATTTATAAGCAAGACCAAAGTTAACACCAGCACCAAGACAATAGAAAATATCCTCATCTTTATATTCTTCAGCAAGAGCTTTATTATCTTCTTCTGTAGATTTTAAAAGATCTTCAACAATATCTGGAATAGTCTGTAACTCACTCAATAACTCATCTTTTTTATCATAATTAGATGCATCAAATAATATTTGGTATAAACATGCTAATTGAGTAATATAAGTTTTAGTACCAAGAATAGCAGTTTCTCTTTCTCCAAGAGTAATAACTGGATATTTAGCTTCTTTTACCATAGAACTTTCTGGTTCATTTGATATTGTAACAGTAGCTATTCCATTTTCATTTGCAAGTCTTAAAGCAGCTAATGTATCTGCTGTTTCACCAGATTGTGAAGTACAAATACATACAGAATTAGGGTTTAATTTTTTATTATAAACAAATTCATAACCTGTGAAGACTTCTACATTTAAATCACAAACAGTTTCCAATGCAGATTTAACAGAATAACATGTTGAAATTGAACTACCACAACCAATTAAATACACCACATCAACATCTGCAACTATTTTAGAAATAGTCTTCATATTCTCAGATTCTGATGCAAATGTTTTACGAAGAGCATCAGGTTGTTCCATCATTTCCTCATACATTCTATATCTCATATTCAACCTCCACAGTACTTATTAATTTAAAAATAAAAATATAATAATATAATAAGATATAATAAATTATAAAAAATAATAAATTATAGAATATAATAAAAAAAGATTACCTAAATTATTTAAATAAAACAAAATTATAATTAATATTATTAAAATAACCTCAAATAAGAGTTGAAATAATGAACATTAATTTAGAAAAATTAGGAATGTATCGTGGACAACAATACGAAGCAATCATAACAACATTAAATGAAAATGGAAAAACTAACGCAGCTCCTTTTGGTGTTTTTTGTAAAGGACAAGATAAAATTATGTGTAGAATATTTAAAGGAAGTACAAGTTTAGAAAACATATTAAATGAAAAAGAATTCGTAGTAAATATCACAAATAACCCTTTAATGTTCACATTAGCTACAATAGACACCATTCCAGATGAATACTTAAGTAAAATAGATTCAAAAGAAAGAGAAAACAAAGAATTAGTATATTTAACAGATAGTGAAGCTTATTTTATAGTAAAAGTTGATAAAGTTTCAGAAGGTCTTCGAGAAGACAATATTAAAAAATCAGGACTCTTTGCAATAAATGGAGAAGTAACTGAAATCAAAACAAATATTCCAAACCCTAAAGCATTTAATAGAGCAATTCATGAACTTATTAATTCTTTAGTAAATTATACAAGAATAGATTTAGTAAATGAAGAAAAACAGAACGAATTTTTAGATAAATTTAAAGAATCTGAAAGAATAATAAAAAAAGTAGGGAATACAGAAGAAAAAGAAGCTATTAATTTATTAAAAGAACAATTAATAGCTAAAAATTATAAATTAGATTAATCTAATTTTTTTTAAGGTCCTTAAGTTTTTTAACTTCCTCAACCTTATCATGAACCTTATCTTTCTTAAGATCTTTAACCTTCTTAATCTCCTCAACCTTATCATGAACTTCA
>JAKSUE010000075.1 GCA_024409165.1 archaeon | reverse complement strand
AAAAATAAAAAAATAAAATAATTAAATAAAATGATTAAATAAAATGATTAAATAAAATAATTAAATAATCAAAAAATGAATAAAAGAATGTTAAATTTAAATGGAACCAATGTGGTCATTTAAGGATTTAACACCGATTTCATTTTCTTTGATTGCTTCAATAGCATTTAATGCAGCTCTTGCACCTGCTAAAGTAGTAACATAAGGGATTCCAAGTTCAATAGCTAAACGTCTGATTTCATAACCATCTTCAGAAGCTTGTTTTCCAGATGGAGTATTGATAATTAAATCAATATCATTGTTTAAGATAGCTTCTTTAATATTTGGAGATCCTTGAGATACTTTTTTAATTCTTGAAACAGGTACACCTAAGATAGAACTTGCAGTTCCACGAGTAGCAACAATTTCAAATCCTAATTCATGGATTTTTTCAGCTATTGGTTGAATTTTCTTTTTATCTTGGTCTCTTACAGTAATGAATACTTTACCTTCTTTAGGTAAATCCATTCCAGCAGATAATTGGGATTTATAGAATGCTAAACCGAAGTTTTCATCAACACCAATACTTTCACCAGTGGACTTCATTTCAGGACCTAAAACAGTATCTGCTTCAGGCAATTTTAAGAATGGGAAAACAGACTCTTTAACTGCAACGTGATTGATTTTAATTTCTTTAGTTAAACCAAAGTCTTTAAGAGTTGAACCCATCATTAAACCAGTAGCTACTTTTGCAAGAGGAACACCAATAGCTTTACTTACAAATGGAACAGTTCTACTTGCTCTTGGGTTAGCCTCAATAATATAAACTTGTTCTTCATCTAATTTGACAGCATATTGGATATTCATTAAACCAATAACATCTAATTCAAGTGCTAATTTTTTAGTATGACTTCTGATAACAGAAAGTAAGTGTTCTGGGATAGTTTGAGGTGGAATTACACAAGCAGAGTCACCAGAGTGAACACCAGCTTCTTCAATATGTTCCATAATTCCAGCAATAAATACATCTTCACCATCACAGAGTACATCTACATCTAATTCTACAGCATCTTCTAAGAATTTATCAACAAGAATTGGATGTTCAGGAGATACTTTAACAGCTTCTACCATATATTCTTCAAGTTCATTAAGGTCATAAACAATTTCCATTGCTCTTCCACCAATAACATAGGAAGGACGTACAAGAACAGGGAAACCAATATTTTCAGCAGCTTCTTTAGCATCTTCAAAAGAATGAGCTAATCCATAAGGAGCTTGGCGAATATTAAGTTTGTTTAATACTTCAGTGAATCTTTCACGGTCTTCTACCCTATCAATACTTTCATAAGGAGTACCTAAGATTTTAACACCTGCTTTTGCAAGAGGTACAGATAAGTTAATAGAAGTTTGACCACCAAATTGAACGATTACACCTTCAATATCTTCTTGTTCAATAATTGCCATAACATCTTCAAAGGTTAAAGGTTCAAAGAATAATTGATCAGAAACATCATAGTCAGTACTTACAGTTTCAGGGTTGTTATTTACAAGAATAGTTTCAATTCCTGCATCTTTTAAAGCTAAACTTGAGTGTACACAACAGTAATCGAATTCAATACCTTGACCAATTCTGATAGGACCTGCACCAATAATTAAAATCTTTTTATTATCTGAGTTTTCAATTTCATTATACTCATCATAAGTACTGTAATAATAAGATTCTTTAGCTTCAAATTCACCAGCACAAGTATCTACTTTTTTATAAGAAGGTTTAATTCCAAATTCATCAAGTAAATCTTTAATATCAGATTCTTCTAAATCAACACATTTAGCAATAGTGTAATTAGAGAATCCTAATTTTTTAGCTTGAAGTAAGAAATCTTTATCTTTAATAGATTCTTTAGTAATCTTAGCTTCAAAGTCTACAATATTTTTAATTTTGTATAAGAAGAATTCATCCATTTTAGCTAATTTAGCTAATTCCTCAACAGACATTCCATCTTTTAATGCAGAGTATAATTGGAATAATCTTTCATCGGTAGGATTAATTAAATCATCTTCTGTATAATCATAATATTCAAAACCATGTAAACCAATATCTAATGAACGAATAGCTTTTTGAATAGCTTCTTCAAAGGTTCTACCAATAGCCATTACTTCACCAGTAGCTTTCATTTGAACTCCGATTTTAGTACTAATGCCTTTGAATTTATCAAATGGCCATCTTGGGATTTTTACAACAATATAATCAATAGCAGGTTCAAAGGAAGCAGGAGTTTCTTTGGTAATATCATTTTTAATCTCATCTAAAGTTAAACCAAGAGCAACTTTTGAGGATATTTTAGCAATAGGGTAACCAGTTGCTTTAGAAGCAAGTGCACTACTTCTACTTACACGAGGGTTAACTTCAATAATTTTATATTCATTAGTTTCAGGATTAAGTGCAAATTGAATATTACATCCACCACAAATTCCTAAAGCTTTAATAATTTTAATAGATGCTTCTTTAAGACGAGCAGTAGTTTTATCATCTAAGTTTTGAATAGGAGCTACAACCATACTTTCTCCTGTATGAATACCCATAGGATCAATATTTTCCATGTTACATACAATGATACAAGTATCGTTTTTATCTCTCATAACTTCGTATTCTATTTCTTTCCAACCAAGAACAGATTCATCAATTAAAACTTGGTTAATGAAACTCATATCAAGTCCATGAGTAGCAATTTCAATTAATTCTTCTTTATTATGAGCTACTCCACCACCAGTACCTCCTAAGGTAAATGCTGGTCTGACAATAACTGGATAACCAATTTCTTCTACAGCTTCTAAAGCTTCATCAATTGATTCAACAGCTTTACATTTTGGAATAGGTTCATTAAGTCTATCCATAAAGTTAGCAAAGAGATCTCTGTCTTCTACATCTGCAATAGTTTGAACATCAGATCCAAGAACTTTAATTCCATCTAAAAGACCTAATTTACCAAGTTCAGTAGCAATATTTAATCCAGTTTGACCTCCCATAGTTGGTAAAATAGAATCAATATTTTCTTTTTCAATAATTTGACTAACAAGTTCTGGAGTTAAAGGTTCGGTATAAACAGTATCTGCCATATCCATATCAGTTTGGATAGTTGCAGGATTACTGTTAACAAGAACAGTTTCTATACCTTCTTCTCTTAATGATTTACAAGCTTGAGAACCAGAATAATCGAATTCTGCAGCTTGACCAATTTGAATAGGTCCAGAACCAATAATAAGTACTTTTTTAATATCCTCATCAACAGGCATCTAAAATCCCCACATATTTTTTTAATTTAATAATTTAATAAGAATTAAACATAATTATAATTTAATAATAATTTAACAATTTAAAATTAAATATACAATGAATAAATAACATAATCTTAATACTATTAATACTCTTTAATTAATTTAGCAAACTCATCAAAGAAACCATCAGCACTAGTAGATTCAAATTGAATAGTTCTAAGTGGTAATTCTTTATGTTTGAAACCTTCAGGAGTTCCATCATTAAGATTTACTTGAGTTAATTCTAAATCACTACCTTCTAAAGAATCTTTATCTATAGAAAAACCATGATTTTGAGCAGTAATTAATACATTACCAGTAACTAAATCTTTTACAGGTTGATTTGCTCCTCTGTGACCTAATTTCATTTTATTAATATTAGCACCAAAGGACTTAGCAATTAATTCTTGTCCTAAATCTTGAGCAAATACTGGGAATTTATTAAGTAATCCTTCAATATTTACTAAAATATCCTCTAATTTATTAGGACTTCCAGGACCTGAGGAAAGCATAAATCCATCTACACCATAGTCAATAATTTCTTGATAATTAGTATTATAAGGGAACAAAGCAACAGCTATTTCATTATCAATAAAACTATCAATAACACTTTTTTTAACACCCAAATCAAGAATAGCTACAGTTTTATCAAAGTCTCCAAAAGTTTTAATACCATCTGTAGAAACTAAAGGAACTAAATCTAAATCTTCAATACTTTTAGAACCACTTGCCTTTGCAATAAGTTCATCATCACTAATTTCTTCAGTAGAAACAGCACATTTCATAGCACCTTTTTCACGAAGCATTAAAGTTAAAGCCCTTGTATCAATATCTTGAATTCCAGGAACTTCAAATTCTTTTAAAAATTCATCTAAAGTTTTTTCAAATCCAAAATTAGATGTTTTATCACATACTTCACGTGCAACATAAGCTTCAGCTTGAATTTTATCAGATTGACACCAATCTTCACTAACCCCATAATTCCCTTCTAAAGGATAATTAGACATTAAAATATGTCCTTTAAAAGAAGGATCAGTTAAAGCTTCAACATAACCAGACATTGCAGTTGTAAAAACAAGCTCACCAACTGCAGTAGATTCATAACCAAAAGATTTACCTTTGAGTATAGTTCCATCTTCTAAAGCTAATTTCGCTTCAATATTCATTTAATCACCATTTAATTCATTGTATATTACTTAGTAACAATGTCAATAATTAATAAAAATTAATAAAAATTAATTTAATAATTATAAAATTAATATTTAAAATACTAAAATTTACATAGGATTGACTATATGTTACAACATAATGATATATTTAAATTACATAGTATTTTAAATTAACTAATTATATAATAAAAAATCGCAAAAGATTAAAAAAATGAACAAAAACATTATAAAAGTAGATAAAAATGGATAAAAAATAGATAAAAATAGAAATAAATAGAAATAAATAATAAAAATTAAAAAAATAACCTTATCAATGTATTAAAAAAATAACCTTATCAACGTTCTTCATTTACACAATAATTATAAAATTTATTTTTAGATTTTAAAGAATCTTTTTTATCTTTAGATAATGGTTGATTAACTTTTTCTAAAAAATTATTGAAATCTTCTAATTTTTTATTTATCTTATCATTATTATCTATATTATCCTTATTATCAGTATTATCAGTATTATCATTATCATTATTATTTTCATTAAAAGATTCAATATATGAAATCAAATTATCATAAAACCATTTAACAGCAAAACCATCAGCACTTTTTAAATAAATAGTTTTTTGAGAATTGTTAGAATTAGAATTATAATCAGAATTATTAAAATTATAATAAATAATGATTGAAGATTCTAAAGAATTGAATTGAGATTTTGACAATGTAACTTTAGAAATATCATTAAAATGAATTTTATCTTTAGAAATAATTTTTCTGGAAATCATGTGTTTTTTAGCTAAAATGATTGAATTTTCTTCTAAATGTACTTCTGCAACAATATTTGAATTTTTAGAAGAAGAATCTGAAACCATAAAATTTAAAGAAATATTATTTGACATGATAAAACTCCAACATATTACTATTTTTAATTTTATATTCATATAAATGAATAAGACAAATATAAATTAAACAGGAAATAAAATAACAAAATACATCATTTAAATCAAAAATAGCTCCTTTTTTTATAAATAAAGCAACATATTCCCAGATAAATGAAGCAACAGCTGTGATGATTAATAAAATCCATATGTTTTTTATTTTAATCATATAAACCATATTTAAAAAACTGAATAAAACTATAGTGGCTAATAAATCTGAAAAATAAAATGAAAAGAAAATATGAATTGATTTAAAAAATATATTATTTAAAAAGAAAAGAGATAATGCAATAATTAAAATTAAAGCATTATATATTCTAAATGACTTATCATTTTTCTCAAAACGAATATTATTAAAATTCATAAAATATCACATTTACATAAATACCATGAAAACGATAACCACAAGAATTAATATAATTAAAGGAATTATAAGAAGACTTGAGAATCCAGTAGTAGTGGTACTAGAATAAAAGGTACGTCCTCCAGTATTATTATAATCAGTGTAATTAGATTCATTGAAATTTGAATTATCAGAACTTTGATCTGTTTCTTTAATTTCTTTTTTATCAACTACTTCATAATCAGTTATTTCAATTACATCATCATTAGACATTGTATCACCATTAATAATGTATAATCTATGATTACTTATTCCTCTATAAAATCAAATAAAAATATGTTATTTATAGTACTTAAATATATAATATTATTTAACAAAATATATGATAAAATAGGATAAAATAGGATAAAATATATTAATAAACAGTTAAAAAACTTAAATTAAGTATTATTCTTATTATTACATTAACAATAAGGTGAAAAAATGAATATGTATTGTCCATCATGTGGTAAACCATTAAAAGACCAAGAAGCAAACTTTTGTAGTCATTGTGGAGCAAAAATAAAACATGAAAAATATTCTAAAGTAGATATAGATAAACTCCCTGAAGATAGAATTGATTTAAGAGAAGGATTAACAAAAAGAAACAAAGGTTTCCACCAATACACAAAATGGGGAAAACGTAAAAAAGCAAAAATCGATTGGGATATGGAAAAATAAATAGAAAATTAAGAAAAAAATAAAAAATTAAGAATATAACAATATAGTATAAATTATAAAAATAAAAAATTTAAAAATAAATAATAAAAAAAGAAAAAAAAATAAAAAATTAAATAAAATTTAATCTTCTACCCAAACACCTTCTTCATTCTGATGCATTCCTTTAGGATTTGCATCCATATGATTCTGATCTAATTTACCAGAATTTTTAGAACTTGAAGAACTAGGGGATTTTGAAGAACTAGAACTTGAAGAACTGGAATCAGAAGATGAATCATCTACAGTTAAGTTAGTTGTATTATCTGCACTAACATCATTAACATCAACAAATAAACCATTTAAACCATTTTCATCACTCATTGAAAAGACTAATGCAGTTGCACCAATAATAGCAATGATTGCAATGATTATAATGATTATAAGAGTATTTTTATTCAAAATATCAACTCCTTAAATTCAATTTAAAATAATATGAATTATAATAATGAAATTATAATTAATAAGTAATTTAAATATTTAAATTTAAAGCATATAAATCTTTATAAAAATAA
>JAKSUE010000074.1 GCA_024409165.1 archaeon | reverse complement strand
AATTTTAAATTTAATTTTAAAGTTAATCAATAACTATAAAATTTAAGCTTGTGAAAATATGGAAAAAATATTTATGATTAATTGGGGATATGTTGTACTTCTTTTTATTTTAGGATTTGTAACATATAAACGAAAAAGTTTAGATTTACTTGGATCTATTATAATGATTATCATGGGAGTTATAATCATATTTTCAGCAGGTGTTAATTGGTTACTTTTAATTGTACTGTTTTTAATAATGGGTCTTTTAGCTACTAAATTTTCAAAATCTTATAAAAAAGAACTTGGAGAATTTGAAGGTACAAGGACTGCAAAAAATGTTATTTCTAATGGAATAGTTGCATTTTTAATGGCTGCATTTGGAGGAGTTTATCTTCCACTTGTAGGTGGATTTATAGGAGCAATAGCTACTGCAACAGCTGATACATTAGCAAGTGAAATAGGTGTTTTACAACAACCTCGTTTAATTACAACACTTAAAAAAGTACCAGCAGGAACAGATGGAGGAGTATCTGTTTTAGGAACTGCTGCAGGAATTGCAGGAGCTGGAATTATAGGTGTTGCGTCATGGTTACTTGGAATTATGCCATATCCATTTACTGCTCTTAAAATTGCAATAATCTCAGGAACTGTAGGTTGTTTCATGGACAGTATTCTTGGAGCTACATTAGAAGGAGATAATGGTTTAACTAATGAACATGTTAATTTATTAGCTACAATTACAGGTGCAGTAGTTGGAATTATATGTGCACTTTAATAAATATAAATTCAATATAACTTACTTTTTTTACTTTTAACCATAACCTTTTAATTCTGTATTTTCTGTTTTTTATAATTATAATTTTCAATTATACTTTAAATTAAAAATTTAATATAAAATTATTAAAATAAATACAAAAATTGAAATAATTAAATTAAATTTATTATTAAAATTTACATAACATAAATTACAATGAATTTTATATAAAAAGGCGATAAAATGAAAGGAATGATATTAGTTATGGACGGACTTGCAGGACGTCCTTTGAAAGAACTTAATGGACAAACTACCCTTCAAGCAGCTAAAACTCCAAATATGGATAAAATGGCAGAAAGAGGAATTACTGGAATAATGGATTCAATTGCTCCAGGAATTATTCCTGGAAGTGACACTGCACATTTATCTCTCTTAGGATACAATCCTTATGAAGTATACACAGGAAGAGGTCCTTTTGAGGCAGCAGGTGTTGGAGTAGATGTTATTCCTGGAGACATCGCATTTAGATGTAATTTCTCAACTTCTGACGAAGATGGAATCATTACAGATAGACGTGCTGGAAGAGTAAGAGAAGGAACTGATAAATTAGTTGAAGTTCTCAATACTATGAAAATCGAAGGATATGAAGATATAGAAATTATATTTAAAGAATCTACAGGACACAGAGCTGTTTTAGTATTACGTGGCCCAGGATTATCTGGTAAAGTTAGTGATGCTGACCCTAAAGTTGAAGGAAATAAACCTAAAACTGTAAAAGCTCTTGATGACAGTCCAGAAGCTGCAAAAACAGCAGATTTATTAAATAAAGTAGTAGCTAAAACTTATGAAATGATTAAAGATCATCCTGTAAATCTTGAAAGAATTGCAAATAACGAACCTCCTGCAAATATTGTTATCCCTCGTGGTGCGGGAGAAGTTCCAGATGTACCATCAATTAATGATAAATACGAAGTTAATTCAGCATGTATTGCAGAAACTGGATTAATTATGGGTATTGGTCGTTTTGCTGGAATGGATATTATTGAAATGGAAGGTGTTACAGGAGGAGTTGACACAAACCTTGAAAATATTAGAGACACTATTGTAGATCAAGTAAATAATAGTGAACATGACTTTTTCTTAGTAAATATTGACGGTGCAGATGAAGCTGGACACGATGGAAGTATGCAAGAAAAATTAGAATTCATTGAAAAAGTTGATGAAGTAGTATTCAGTGAAATCTTAAAATTAGAAGACATTTATATATTCCTCACAGCAGACCATGCAACCCCTATTTCTGTATTAAACCACTCAGGAGACCCTGTTCCAATCATAATTAAGGGTCCAGAAGTCAGAGTAGATGATGTATGTGAATACAGTGAAGTAGCAGTAGCTAAAGGTGGAATGGGTAGAATCCGTGGTTCTGATGTAATGAACATTCTTATGGATTTAATGGGTTACGCACATAAATTTGGAGCTTAATCATAATATTATATTAGTTTATAATTAAATTATTTATAATTACATTATTTCATATACTAAAAATAATTTCACATTTAATAAAGTATATAAATTAAATATACAATATAATTATACGTAATAAAAACATGACATAAAATAAAAATTTAAATTTAAATTTAAGGTGCTGGTAAAATGGCAGAAAATAAAAAATTATTTGGAACTTCTGGTATTAGAGGTTTAGTTAAGGATGAAGTAACTACAGAACTTGCTTTAGGTATTGGAAAATCCTTAGCTACTTATTTAAACAATGAAGGAACTGTTGTTTTAGGATATGATACAAGAACTACCAATCAAATGTTAGAACAAGCAATTTGTGCAGGTTTACTTGATGGTGGAATTAATGTTATTAAAATTGGAATGGTTCCAACTCCATTATTAGGTTATGCAACTGACAAACTTAATGGTGATGCAGGTGTTATGATTACAGCATCACATAACCCTTCCCAATACAATGGAATAAAAGTATGGAATAAAAACGGAATGGCTTATACTCAAGAACAAGAAGCTAAACTTGAAGAAATTTACTATAATAAAGACTTCAAAGAAACCGAATGGGATAAAATAGGTACATTAAGCCATAACAACGAAATTAAAAATACTTATATTAATGATTTATTAAATACTGTAGATATTAAACCTGGACTTAAAGTAGTTATTGACTGTGCATGTGGTGCAGGTTCTGAAATATCTCCAATTGTATTTAGAAAAGCAGGTTGTGAAGTTATAACCTTAAATTCACAAGCTGACGGATTCTTCCCAGGAAGAAACCCTGAACCAAATGAAGCTAATTTAGGTTCTCTTATGAAAGCTGTTGTAGCTACAGGAGCAGATCTTGGTATAGCTCACGATGGTGATGCAGATAGAATGATTACTGTTGATGAAACTGGTAAAGTTTCAGACTTTGATAAACTCCTTGCACTTATTTCTAAAAAATTTGGTGGAACCGTAGTAACCACTGTAGATGCTGGATTATGTATGGATGAATCCTTAGCAGAAGTAGGTGGAAAAGTCTTAAGAACCAAAGTAGGAGATGTAAATGTAGCTGAAGTAATAATTGAAGAAGATGCTACATTTGGTGGAGAACCATCAGGAACCTGGTTACACCCTGATTTCTGTATGTGTCCAGATGGAATCTTATCCGGACTTAGAATGGCAGAAATGGTTTCTAAAGAAGGAAAGCTCTCAGAATTATTATCTAAATTCCCGGACTATCCAAATATCCGTGAAAAAATAGTCTGTTCTAAAGAAGCTAAAATCAAAGTAATGGAAAATATGGAAAATCTCTTAAAAGACACTTTTGATGATATCAAAGAAATCAACACTATTGATGGTGTTCGTTTAACCTTTGAAGACGGCAGTTGGGTTCTTGTAAGACCTTCAGGTACAGAAGACTATGTAAGAATCACATTAGAAGCAAAAACACAAGAAAAAGCTGAAAATATAAGAGATATTTGTAAAAAAATAATTGAAGACAATATATAATTTATATAATTTCAATTATTTTTATTTTATTTTTTTAAAAATAAATATAACAATTGTTAATAAATCATAATAACAATAATAATGAGATAAATAAACTAACAAGAAAATAAAAAAAATAGAACAAAAATAAAAAATAGAACAAAAAAGAATACAAAAAATAAAAATAAAAAAATAAGAAAGTTAATGAAAATAAAATCCTACACTTCAGATTCTAATTTTGCAATACTTTCTCTTTCTAAAAGAGTATAATCTACCTTATTTACAAGAGTTTTAGGAAGTTCATCACGGTATTCGAATTCATAAGGCATTGCATATCTTGCTAAATTCTTCTTACAATAATCTCGAATACTGTTTTTAACTTCATCAGTTGCTACAACATCATTTTTAAGTACAATGAATGCTTTAGCTACTTGAATCTTATAAGGATGAGGTATTCCAATAACAGTGGAAACATGAACATAAGGATGATTATCAATAATATTTTCTAATTGTTGAGGATATATATTATAACCACTTGAAACAATTAAACGTTTAATACGAAGTTTAAAATAAACCCAACCTTCTTCATCCATATAACCTAAATCTCCAGTATGTAACCATTTTAAACCATCTTTATGTATTTTTAAAACATTATCAGTTTCTTCTGGCTCATTAAGATATTCTAACATTACAGTAGGAGCAGAAAGACAAATTTCTCCTTCTTCACCAATATCTACTTTCTCTGTAGTTCCAGGTTTAACAATTTTATAAAATGTATCTGGATAAGGGATACCTACACTACCTTCTTTACACATATGAACCGGATTTAAACAAGTTCCAGTTACACATTCAGTTAATCCATAACCTTCTCTAACTTGAATAGTAGCACCATGATCTTTTAAAAATTGATCCATTCTTCTTTTTAAACTAACAGATAAAGAATCTCCACCTGAAATAACTACTTTTAAGTAAGATAAATCTACTGAATCCATCTTTTTATTTTTAATCATAGATTCCCATAATGTAGGAACTCCTGCCATAAAAGTAGGTTTATATTTTTTTAATAATTTATGGAAGTTTTTAACATCAAAACGAGGAACCAAAATACTTGTTGCACCTAATGAATAAACAGTGTGAACACATACACCAAGACCAAAACCATGGAAAATAGGCATAATAGCTAACATTGAATCTGTGTAATCAGCTCCTGCAAAAGCTAAACCTTGTAATGCTAATGAATTAAAATTTAAATTAGATAAAAGAATACCTTTAGGTTTTCCAGTTGTTCCTCCACTATATAAAATAGCTGCAGGATACTGACCATCTGTATTTTCATTAGTATCATAACTAATAGATTTACCTAATTTAATAAAGTCATTCCAAGTAATACTATTTCTATCTTTAGAAACCTTTACTTTAGGTTGAGTAATACGATAAAGCACTTTCATATGCTTAGGCATTGAATCACTCGGAGTAGCTACAATAATATTTTTAACCATAGTTTCACAAGAAATACGTTTAAAAATATCATAAGCAAGGTCAATTGTTAAAACAGCAACACTTTCGGAAATTTTAAGATAATGCTTTATCTCATTTTGAGCAGATAATGGGTGAACCATATTTGCTATAGCCCCAATCTTATTAAGTGCATAAAAAGTTATTACTGCTTCTGGAGTGTTTGGCATACAAATTGTAACTTTGTCACCTTTTTTAATATTTAATTTTTTAAAGGATTTTGCAACATCATCAATTTGCTTTAAAAAATCCATATAATTAACTTTCACTCCAAAATAATTATAAGCAATATTTTTTGGATATTTCATAGTTGATTGAACAACAGCTTCATATAAAGAATAATCAGGATAATCTAAGGATTTAGGCATATCACCATACGACCCATACCACCTAGTATCAATATCATTCCAATTAACATTATTTTCCATAAAAATCTCTCTTAAATTAATAAAAAATAAATTAAAAATAAATATTTTCAAAAATTCTCTTAAAATTGTTAATTAAATTAAATAAAAAATCTCTTTTAAATAATTAAATAAAATAATAAATCTCATTAATAAATAAACTAAAAGTCAATATTATCCACTACTTTCCCTACTTCTTCATCAAGTAATTCAGGATGTGAAGCAATATGTTGGACATATTTTAAAGATTTTGCAAAGTAAAATCCATCAGCAATCCTCTCATCAAGAGTTCCTCCAATTTCAACAACATCACGACCATTTTCATTATGGATTGTCCCAATTGTTATCACAATAGAATTAGTACCATACTCATTTAAATGATGATAAACAGCACCACATTTAATACTACCTAAATTAGAAAGAAGAACAGTTGAAAAATTAAAATCATTTTCCATTAAAGAACTTGGAAGAAAACCAATTTTATCAAGCCATTTTCCAATTGCAAAGATAATACTTAACATAAAAGAAGGTAATTTAGTAAGTGTTTTATAAACATCAGAACCACCATTAGAATTATTAGAATGCTTAGATTTATGAAGTTCATCAAGAATTCTCTTACTTAAATCCACAGGTAATTCATTTTCATCCATAGTAAAAACCATTAATTTCTCTTCAGCATCATCACTTAATTTATCTTTAGCTACAAAAGAAACACTAACATCATTACGTTCATAAAAGTTCTTACCTTTAATAAATCTATTTAATAAAGGACGAGAATAAATTGTTTTAGCAGTGATAGCAACCATTGCATGGAAAAAAGTCAATTTATAATCCAAATTTTTATTTTTATCTGCAACCCATTTTAGAAGTTCTGTAACATCAATTTTCTGATTAATATAAACTTCAGCTTCATGTCTTTTAGACATTAAATAAGGCATCAAAATATGTACTGGATCTTTTGGATAAATCCTTTTAGCGTCTGTCCTATCACCAAATTTTCTCATAAAATTCCTCAATAAATAAATCTATAAAAAAGATTTATAATTAATAAAAACTTTTTAAAAATAAGTCAATCTTATTTTATAAATAAACTATCTAATTTATAGTATATAAATTAAGTAGATAATAATTTTAAAGCTAAAAACCCTTAAAAAAGACAAAATAAAGAGAACAATAAAAAATAAGGCCAAATCAATCTTAAATAATAAAATAATACTTGTCTATGCAAGTAAATTATTAAAAAATAATAAAAAAATTTCTACAATATTTTAAGAAAAATCTCTAAAAAATCATGAAAAATTTATGTAAAAAATGAAAATTAATTCATTAAATATTTAAACTAAAAATACTAATATTAATTGTATTATTAGTAATAATAGTAATAATACAAATAATAAAGTAAAAAGTCGGATAATAAAAAACAAATTTATGGTTCCTCCTGAAAAAAAAATCACTATAAATTTATCTA
>JAKSUE010000073.1 GCA_024409165.1 archaeon | reverse complement strand
TTAAAAGAAGGTTCTGAAGTAACTGCTGATGGTAAAAAAGGTTTAGTTTACAAAGGAATCTTAAAAGCAGAATCTGCTCCTGAAGCAACTGCTTCTAATGTCCAAGTTTCAGCTACTCCATTAATTACTGTTACTGAAGTTAAAGCTAATGTAAGTATGCCAGAAGCAGCTCCAAGAGCAAAAGCTACTGGTGCAGATGGTGTAGGTTTACTTAGAACTGAACACATGATGTTATCTACTGGTATTCACCCTAAAAAATTCATTTTAGATGGAAATGAACAAGGTTTAGTAGATATTTTAGCTGAAAATGTTTTAAAAGTAGCTGATGAATTCTATCCAAAACCTGTATGGTACAGAACTTTAGACGCTCCTACTGATGAGTTTATTACTCTTGAAGGTGGAGAAAACGAACCTAGAGAACATAACCCTATGTTAGGTTGGAGAGGAATCAGAAGAGAACTTGATGAACCTGAAATTTTAATTGCAGAATTTAAAGCTATTAAAAAACTTCACGACCAAGGTTATACCAATATTGGAATCATGATTCCATTATCCCAACATGTTGATGAACTTAAACAAGCTAAAGAGCTTTGTAGATCTGTTGGAATGGAACCTGGTAAAGATATTGACTTTGGTATGATGGTAGAAATTCCTGCTGCTGCTATTATGATTGATGAATACATCAAAGAAGGAATTGACTTTGTAAGTCTTGGAACCAATGACTTAACTCAATACACTTTAGCAGTTGACAGAAACAATGAATTCGTAGCTAAACATTACAGTGAAGAACACCCTGCAGTTATGAAATTAATAGAAAGAACTATTAAAAAATGTGCTGAAGCAGGTGTTACTTGCAGTATCTGTGGTCAAGCAGGTAGTGTACCTCACATTGTTGAAAAACTTGTTGCATTTGGAATTACAAGTGTTTCCTCTAATGCTGATGCAGTAGAAGATGTAAGAAAAACTGTAGCAAGAGCAGAGAAAAAAATTATTTTAGACGCTGCAAGAAAACAAATGTAAATTAGCTTTTATATGACTTAGATTATTCTTTTGAATAATCTTTATTTATTTTTTTTAAATTTTAAATAGTTTATATTTAAGCTATTTATTTATTTTATTTTTATTTATTTTAATTTTCAATTTATTTTTATTTATTTATATAAATTTTAGCGTTAGCTATGTGATATTATGAATCAAAAACCGATTTCTAAAGAAGAACTTTTTAAGGAATTAGATTATTACCAATCTATGAATTGTAAATATACAGATGGTAATATCTTAGGTTCTATGTGTACAGAACCACATCCTATTGCAAAAGAAGTTTTTATTAAATTTTTTGAATCTAATTTAGGAGACCCTGGTCTTTTTAAAGGAACTTTAGCTCTTGAAACAAAAGCATTAAATTTATTAGGTTCTATTTTATCTATTAAAAATCCTGCAGGCCATATTGTCACAGGTGGAACAGAAGCAAACCTAATGGCTATGAGAGCTATAAAAAATATTGCAAGAGATGAAAAAGGTATTACAAAACCTGAAATAATTGTACCAAAATCTGCACATTTCTCCTTTAAAAAAGCAGAAGATATGTTAGGTTTCAAATTAATCGAAGGTAAACTTGATGAAAATTACTCTTTAGATATTGATTTTGTAGAAAATTCAATCAACGAAAATACAATAGCTATTGTAGGTATCGCTGGTACAACAGAACTTGGAATGATTGATCCAATACCACAATTATCAGATTTAGCAGTTGAAAATGACATTCACTTACATGTTGATGCTGCATTTGGTGGTTTCTCAATACCATTCTTAAAAAACATAGGATTTGATTTACCTGACTTTGATTTCTCCCTTCCAGGAGTTAAATCAATGACTGTTGACCCTCATAAAATGGGCCTTGCTCCAATACCTGCTGGAGGAATCTTATTCCGTGATAAACATTATCTTGATGCAATGTCTGTTGATTCTCCATACTTAACTGTTAAACACCAATCCACAATTGTCGGAACCCGTGTAGGAGCAACCTCAGCAGCTACATATGCAGTTATGAGACACTTAGGAATTGAAGGTTACACAAATCGTGCTAAAGAAGCAATGGATAAATCATTATTCTTATCAGAAAATCTTAAAAAATTAGGATATAATCTTGTTGTAGAACCTAAATTAAATATAGTTGCATTCAACCATCCAAATATTGAAACAGATGACTTTGCAAATATTCTTGAAGACTATGGTTGGAGAACATCCTGCTCTTCTTACCCAAAAGCAATAAGAGTCATTGTAACTAATCATTTAACACATAATAATCTTGTTGATTTTTTAAAAGATTTAGAAGAAATTATGGATAAATTTTAATTCCATTCTTTCTAACTTTTTCATAAATTTTTACTATTTTTTATACTATTTTTGTATATTTTTACATATTTTTGTCCTTTCATGTAGATTACTAAATTCTAATTTTCATTATTTGATTATTCTATCATTTATTTTAAATATTCGTTTAATTATTTTAATGTATGTATTACTATATATTAATTTAATAAGTGATTATTTTAATTAAATCAATTCAAGTTTCATCAATAGTTGTAGTATAATTTTTTACTATTATTTTAAATACTATTTTAATAATAATTTATAATAGACTTAACTTAATAAAATAAAATAAGATAAAATAAAATTATAAGGTAATGATATGAAAATTATTAAAACACCTATTAGTGATGAAGATATTAATGATTTAAAAGTTGGAGATAAAATTTCTTTATCTGGAAAAATGTATTGTGGTAGAGATGCTGTTTTACCTAAATTAGTCAAAGCTATTGATGAGGGTAAAGAAGATCAATTTTCATTTGATTTTAATGGAATGGCTATAATGCATACTGCAGTAAGTGATGCAGGTATTGCACCTACAACAAGTAATAAAGTAGAAATAGAATCTTCAATAGCGCCTTTATCTAAATCTGGTGTTAAATTTCATATTGGGAAAGGTTCTTTAAGTGAAGATACTATAAAAAATCTAAATGAATTTAATTCTGTTTTTATTATAACTCCACCTGTAGCAGCACTTCTTACTAATTTAGTCAAATCTAAAAAGTGTGTAGCTTATGAAAATGAGGGTATGGAAGCTTTCTATGAATTAGAAGTTGAAAATATCCCTGGATTAGTTGCAGTTGCTCATGGAGAATCTATTTTTTAAATTATTAATTATAAATTTTTTATAAATAGTTTATTTTTACCTATTTTTTAAATATTATTTTTCAAATGCTCTGTTTTAATCTTTTTATATTGGGTTTTATATAATTTAATTTATATTAAGTTTAACAGGTTATAATTATGCAAAGGAAAGGAGTAGCTAATTTACCATTACATGGGGGGCATGCACCGCGATGGTTGTTTAATCGTATGGTTAAGTTAGCTGGAGCTATAACTGATGTTGTGGTTGATGAGTATGGACCAACAGAGTTTATTCATAGGATATCTAATCCTTGTTGGTTTCAGGCTTTTTCTTGTGTATTGGGATTTGATTGGCATTCTTCAGGTACAACTACTACTGCTTTAGGTGCTCTTAAATCTTCTATTAAACCTGAGGAACATGGAATTTATTTATCTGGTGGTAAGGGTGCTGCTTCTCGTAAAACTCCTGATGGGATTGTTCGTGCAGGGGATATATTTGGACTTAATGATGCTACTGTTGATAGTATGGTTAATTCAAGCCGACTTTCTGCTAAGATTGATAATTCTTGTATTCAAGATGGTTATAATTTATATGTTCATGACTTTTTTGTTACAGAGAAAGGTGATTGGGCTGTTGTTCAACAGGGGATGAATACTGAGACTAAATTGGCTCGTCGTTATCATTGGATGAATGAGAGTTTTGATGACTTTTTAGCAGATCCTCATAGTGGAATATCTTGTGATAATATTGAGAAAGAAACTTTGAATATGGCTTCTACAAATAGTAAAGAAGCTCAAAAAATAAGTGTTGATTTGATTAATGATAATCCGGTTCATCTTAGGGATTATTTTAAGCGAAAGGATGAAAATCAACTTCTTTTAACTGATTTTAATGTTGATGATGGGATTAGTTTTTCACTTCCAAAGCATCATGCAATTTTAGATATGGATTTATCAGATAGAGAGTATGAAGTTTTAAAGAATGCTTGGGAGATTCAACCTGAAAATTATGAAGAACTTATTCTTCTTAATGGGATTGGTCCTAAGAAAATAAGAGCTCTGGCTTTAATTTCAGATTTGGTCTTTGGTGAACCAGCAAGTTGGAAAGACCCTGTGAAATATTCTTTTACTCATGGTGGTAAGGATGGATTTCCATATCCTGTGGACCGTGATGTTTATGATAATTCAATTTCTATGGTGAGGGATGCGGTATATCAATCAAGATTAGATAAAAAAGATAAAATGCAAGCTTTTAAACGCTTAGATGATTTTATCTCTTAAATTATTTTAGTTTAGTGGTGGATTTAATTAATCTAATCTTTTTTGTTAATTTTTTTATTTTCTTCATGGATATTTACTGTTTTTCCATGAGCTGTTGGAATAACTTCAAATACTGGATCTTCAAATTCTAAATCGAATTCTTTTCCTTCCATTAATAAGTGTTGGAATATAGCAAGTGCAGCTACTTCAGAGTGTGGTTGAGTTGTTACACTGACATTCCAATCTGCATTTTTATAGACTTTTGTAGGGACTTTTGCACCACCTACAACAATTAAAATGTCTTTTTTACTACCCCTTACTTCATCAACAATTTCATGAGCTTGTGATCCGTACATAGTAAGGTGAACGATTTTTCCTCCATTTTCTCTCCAATTTAAGATAACTTCCATGTAACTTTTATTATATTCTACTTCGAAGTCTCCACCCCATCTATCTACAATGTCTCTAACACTTTTCATTAAACTATGGTCTTCTTCTCCACTTAACCATACTTTTTCAGCACCAAATGCTCTTGCAGTTAAACATACATGGGTGGTTATACGAGTATCTCTTCCAATTCTGTGATCTAATCTTAACACTTGTATTCTCATTTAATTTCCTCTTTAATCATAATTTTTAATTAACTCTATAATTATTTAAATTAATGAAATAGTTATTATCATAAATATTAATGCGAATAATCTTCCGAGTTCATTAGATGCTCCAAGAACATCTCCATTAGCTATTTTAAGATGTCTTTTACCAAATAATGTAGCTAATAATCCTCCGAACATTCCTCCGATTACTCCTAATGTTCCAATTGGTATGCTTATTATACTTGCTATTACAATAGTTATGATTAATCCTACAATATAATTTGTGATATTCATAGAATCAATGAAGAATTTACCAATACCTTCTTTTCCAGATTTTGAACTTATACAACAAGTTATAAGTCCAACTTTTCCAGCCATTTCTGCTACAATTAATAATAAGAAAAGATTTAAATCAAGTATTTGATAAATTCCAGCAATAGTCATTGTTCCTACAATGAATAATGTAGAGATTCCTCCAACTCCTGTAATTGGGTCTTTCATAACAGCTAACTTTTTCTCAGGAGTTCCATGAACCATCATTCCATCACCTAAATCTATTAATCCATCAAGGTGATTAAATCCATTTATAAGTATGAAAAATCCATAAATTATTGTTGCAGTTAAAAGTGGAGGCATATTTAAAAAGCTAGCTAAAATATATGCAATTAAAGCTCCGATTACTCCAATAATTCCATTAATTACAGGCCAAAACCATGTAACTCTTGCCATTTCTTCAATACTTGTATAAACATTAATTGGTAATATTGTAGTGAAAGTAGCTAAACCTAATATTGAACGAATTATAGAAGGTTTTTGTTTTTTAAAGTAATCATCATTATTCTTTTCTTTCATTAGGAATGCTCCTTAGTTATTCTTCAAAGATTTTAGACATACAACCTGCAATTAAACCTGCAAATATATCATCTACCATTGGTCCAAGACCATAAATTATTCCAGGTTTTGCTTCGTCGTATCTTTTAAAGTTAAATTGTGCTTTTGTTCCAGCTATTTGGTTTGAAATAGCAAGACCTAAGACTTCGTCTGTGTAAAGATATGCAGGATCATCACTTACATCAACTTCTCTTACTCTTCCTTTTTGGAAGTCTTCTTCTGTTCTGATAGCTGCCATTAAAAGAGCAATTACATTAATATCTGTAAGTGAGTGTATGATTTGTTTTTCAAGTTTTTCTTTTAACTCCTCAGTTACTTCTACTCCTACACAGAGTTCAAGTCCAGCTTCAACTAAATCTCCAATTAAAATTCCTTGTGATACAAGGTAATCAAGTATTCCAGTTGTGAGATTCATTTTTTCTACTGCATCTTCACAACTAATTGTAACTGCATCTTGGATTCTAATTGAGAATTCTTCCATATCAAAGTCTTCTCTCTCATCATCATATTGCATATTGGTGATATCTAATCCAACTTCCATTACATACTCTTCATTTAAACTACCCTCTGGTAAATTAGAAGCAACTACTAAGAAATCTTGAGTATTTAGTATGTTGTTTATGTGTATTGGAAGGTTTAAAGATTCAAAGAATTTAGCTTTTTGTTTAGTAGCTATTTTATAAAGTTGAATAAGTGCTTTTGGACTTAATGCTTTATTAATGAGAATTATTTGACCAACATCAATTTTCCCATCAGCAAATCCTTTTTCACTATTTAAAACTTTTAATCCTTCAGCAAAGTCTTCGATAGCTACATCATTAGCTATTACAGTTATTACACTTATATCATCGTAAGAATTTACAATATATTTTGTATCATTAAAGTTTTGAGAAATATAACTGCCTTCAATATTATTAGTTTCTTTATACTCTTCTGTAAAGTTAATTAACTCTTCTTCACTAAATTTAGATTCATTTTTCAAAATCATGATGTTTTCAATAATATCAATTCCATCACTAACTTTTAAATCACTAAATGTTAAAAAGTAATCATCATTATCAATGTATAAACAATCTGAAGTTTCATTGATTTTTCCATTTAAAATTTTATTAGACAATATAATTCCTCTTATAGTTTTTTTAAATTATTAATTTATTAGATTAATTTACTAAATAATCTAATAT
>JAKSUE010000072.1 GCA_024409165.1 archaeon | reverse complement strand
AAAAAGAATAAAAAATAAAAAATTTAATTAAAATAAAAAAAGAATAAACAGTTAATTAAAATAAAAAAAGAAAAAGAAAGAATTTAATAAACAAATACTTTATCTAATTCTTCCATGTAACCATATGCTTTTTCAACCCATTCATCTTTAATAAGTTCATCTGTAGCTACAACAGCTACAATATCATCCCGAGAAATGTCTTTCATGATTTTAAATCCTTCAGGGACAATTCTAAAGATTGCATCATAAACTCTTCTTTTAAGATTTTTATATGGATCGTCTACAACATAATCAGCTACATCTTGATTTCCATCTAACTTAATAATATAACGGCTTGGTTGTTGAACATTTCCACGGCCTTTTTCGCTCCAGAGTTTTTTAAGGATGTTAGGAAGGAAATTTTCATTATCAATATTGATTGTTGTTTTATCTTCTGTGCTATCATAGGATATTTTAGCTACATCTTTTAATGTGATGTGTTGAGAAGTTTTTCTCATTTTAATAGCTATGATAAATACAACTTCATTAGGATTGACATAAGCTCTCATATCTGCAATAGATGGAGGTAAGACTAAATCTTGAAAGATTTGTCTGATAATCATATCATAAACTTTAGCTCCTTCTGGATCATTAGATTCTATATGCATAAAATCACCTAAATGGAATTATTATTTATCCTGTCTATTCCCCATTCCAGATACAAGTAAAGCAGCACCTACAGCACCAATGTGTTGAGAGTATTCAGGTACAATGACATCAATTCCACCTAAGGTTTCACTAACTGCTTCTACAAGACCAGAAATTAAACTTGTTCCACCTACTTGGATTAAAGGTTCACGGATATCAATTTCTTGGAGTTGTTGTTCGTAAACTTGTTCAGATACAGAGTGACATGCAGCAGCAGCTACATCTGCTTTTGAACCTCCAGCTGCAAGTGTGGTAACAAGGTCTTGAATACCAAATACAATACAGTAACTGTTTAACATTGCTTTTCTCCAGTCCCCTTGGCTAGCTAAAGGACCTAATTCTGTAATATCTACATCTAATCTACGGGAAGTCATATCAAGGAATCTGCCAGATGCCCCTGCACAGATACCTCCCATAGTGAAGTTATCAGGAATACCATCGTTAACAGTAATAACTTTGTTATCCATACCACCAATATCTAAAACAGTAGCTTCTCCTCTTTGACAATCAGCTAAGTATACAGCACCTTTTGCATTTACAGATAATTCTTCTTGGATAAGTTCAGCTTTAAACTCTTTACCCATAGTAAATCTACCATAACCAGTAGTTCCAATACCTTCAACATCATTCCAGTTGTATCCAGTACCTTCAAATGCTTCTGCAGCTGCAATTTTAGCAGATTCAATAATATCTTTAGTAGAAGTCCAACCAGTTCCAATAACTTTATTATTTTCCATTAAAACAGCTTTGGTGGTTGTTGAACCAGAATCTAAACCTAAAGTAAGTCCTTCTTGTTTTTCACGAGCAAGGATACTTCTTCTTGTTACAGTAGTAGCTAATGCTTCCATACGGATGAATAACTCATCAGCTTTTGTTCTTTCTGTGAAAGAATAAGTAACAACAGGAATACGAGTATTATTTTGAATAAATCTTCTTACTTCGTTTCTTACTAATGCTCCTTCAGCACATCTAAAACAAGTTGCAATAAATACGGCATCTGGTTTACATTTACCTTCAACAATAGACATTGCTCTTGCAATCATTAATTTTAGAGAAGAACTTTGTGCTGAGAAACCAAATTTTTCATAAGCTTCATTAATATAATCTAAATCAATTTCAGGAAGAATAATTTCAGCTCCAAACTTAAGAGCTGCTTTTTCAATTTCCTTTTGAATACCACTATATTCAGTACCACATGAAACTAAAGCAATTTTTACCATATAATTATCCTCCTATTCATTATCCTCATTATCAGTATTATCTGCATTATCAGCATTATCACTATCTAATTCATTTAAATTATCTAAGAATGAATTAATTTTATTAACCATATCCATAGTTTCATCTCTGGAAGTTGGATATGTTACTTCTAAAGTAGGAATGTCTTTTTTACGTAAGCAGAAAATTGATAATTCATTTGTTCTTGCACAACCAACACAACCAAAACCAAATGGAGCATTATCAACAATAATTGCAGCTTCTGCTTCATCAATAATAGGTCCAATAATTGACATTCTACCTCTTACACCAGAAGGCACTTCAATTGCAGCGTATTTTAAACCTTTAATTGGATCTTCTTCTGTAATATTCATTGGGGGAGAATCAATCTCAGGGTCTTTTATTTTTTGTCTAATTTGTTTTTGAAGTGCTAAAGGAGTATGTCCTTTTCTTTCAACTAAATCAGCTAAAATTAATGAATTTGGTGGATAAACAGCCACTTTTACCATATTATCATCTCAATTTTTAAAAATTTTGTTTTATTTTCCTTTAATCATATAAGCATAAATTTTAATCTTTATTTTCTAAAGATTCTTCTACAACTTCTTTAAATTCCTCTAAAGAAACAGGTTCTTTCTTTTCAATAGTAACTTCTCTTGGATTTCTTAAAGCTTCACCAACATAATCTAAGAGTAAGAATTCATCTTCCATTTGGTGGAAACCTTCACGAGGCCCATATCTATGACCTCTACAACGTCTTGGGTCACCAGGTGCAAAACCTCTTTCTTTTGTAAAAATCCCATAAGGATCTAATTTACGAAGTTCTTCAACAGCTTCCATCACATATTTTTCTTTACCTGTAATCATTGCACCATAACAAGTCCATTTGATTGTAAGAGGTAAATTCAAAAGATGTAAATGATTTACAACTTCACTTTCACTAACATTAGCTCTTGGACCTAAAACAATCATTCTGGTTGTAACTTCAGGATCCATATCTTCAGAGCCAAGTTCTGGAGTAATACATAAATTAGCAGGCATTTATTCATCCTCCTCGTAAATTTCATAAATATAAAGTTTATCTCCATCTTTAAGTTTGTTTAAACTTTCAATATTTGAAACAAACTTACCTACAACATTTGTAGAGTTAAATGGTTCACCAGTAGGTCCAAACTCTTCATTATCAACAGTTCTAACACCAACATAACCTAAATTCTTTTTAGCCATATTTGTAATACCAATTTCACCGGCTTTAATAATATCAGTCGGAGTATTTTCAGGGACTAAACCTTTAGATTCTTTGTTATCTCCTTTAAACATGAAAATATTCATATCTGGAACTGCAAAGTAAACTTCTAAACTTCCAACAGGTTTTTCAGCAAGACCTGTGAGTTTTTCAAAGTACCATTTAGACCTTGGAGCTTCATCATATAATTTAATTTGAACAATATCTTCTTTAGCTAAAGCTTTTGTTTTAACTTCTTTTTTATCTAAAATATCAATTGTAAGAGCAGGTTCTTGAGTAACAATAACTGCATCGTCATCAATAACTCCCTCTCTAATATGAGTTATTCCAAGAGATTTAAGTTTATCTTCAGCTTCTTTCTGAGTCATCATCATTAACATAACTCTTTCAGGATTACTTTTAACAGTGATAAAATCTCCTTTTTCAGCAATATCAAATAATTCCATACCTTTTTTAACAGTAGCAATTTTAGTATGGCTATCAGATCTTACCCTATCTTCACGATAAACATAAATTTTACCTTTACCTTTACCAATATGTCTTAAAGTAACAGAACCTCTTGTTCTTTCTTGAATATCTTCTTTAGGTTTTGTTAAACCTTTAAGTTCATAAAAACCAACAAAAGAGTTAGATTCAAAACTAACTTCAATTTTACCATTTCTCATTAAAGAAAACAAGTGTTCAACAGATTCTGGAGAATCAGCATTAGGTTCAAAAAGTGCATAAGTAAATAATTGATTTCCATCTTCTAAAACAGTATCTAAATCAGAAACACTTCTACTATCTGTAACAGTGCTTCTTTCAATAATTGGTTCAACAGCTAAAATAGAATCACGATTTGTTAAATCAAATAATGTTTTTCTACCACCAATTACTTTAGCAAATACACCAGCACCACAATCAGTAGGAACTCCATAAACAGAAGATAAATCTTCTTTAGCAAATATTATGTGAGTAGCTTCATTACTAAAACCAGATAAACTAATAATTACATCACCATAACTATATTTAAATTCATCATGAGAAGGTTCAAATTCAGAAACTACAGGACCAATAGCTACTTCATTAGAAGATTCCCAACGAATATTTTTAGATGTAAAATTAGAAAAATTAGATTTCCAGAAATCAGTTAATGGTTTAACCTCATCCTCAGTAGATAATTCTATAATAATACTTCCTTTTGGAGTTTTAAGCTTATATTTGAGAATATTTTTTTCTATCTCATCTTGCCCTTTAATAAGGCAGACAATACTCCCTTTAGTATATGGAGCATTAGAAAAATCTATTGCTTCTTTAATTGTAGAACCAGCAGGTACTTCTACATCTTCTCCATTAATTTTAATTAGCATAAAATTGCTCCTAAATTTTATAAATATAATAATTATTATATTATTATTTATTTGTTGAAGTCATATAAAATAATTTGTATTTATTCGAAGTAATTTTATAAAATTAAAATAAAATAAGAATAAAAAATACCTAAAAAATAAAATAAATTAATTAAAAAAATAAAATAAAAAAGAAAACTTAAAAAAACAATGAAAATAGTATTAAAAAAAAGTTAAAATAATGAAAAAATTAATCATTATTCATTACAAGAACTGGATTTGATTCTTGATCAAATAAAACTAATTTTTCATCGTTATGACTTAAATAAAGTTTTTTCTCTTGGATTACTTCACCAACAATAGCTACTTCAAAAGAGTATGGGGTGAGAGTATCAATGATTTTTTGAGCATTTTCAGGAGGAGCAGTTAATACAAATGCTGCACCAGGATATGCTATAAGCCATTCATCCCATGGAACAGACTCATTTCTTGGGATTTTATCTAAGACAACATCAGCACCAACACCAGATGCTTCAAGTAACATTTCTAAGGTTCCAAGAGTTCCAGGGTTAGAAATATCTTTACCTGCAGATGGTAATTTAGCTTCTGCAATTTCTTGCATGACTTTTATTTGGTCTCTGACAAGTTTTTCATCTTTTTCATAGGTAGTATCCCAATTTAATGGAATTCCTGGATATTGTCTACCGTCTGTATCAATAGCAACTAATACTTTATCTCCAACATTTGCACCAGAGGATGTGATTAAAGAGTCTTTATTTGCAATACCTGCAATTGCTACATCTAATGAGTTAAACTCAGAATCAGGGTGTAAGTGACCTCCAACCATTGGGACAGCGAACTTTTTACAACCATCCACAATACCTTGTAAGATTTCGTCGTAAATTTCATCATCATTTACAGACATGATATTAACCATAGCTATTGGTTTTCCACCCATTGCTGCAATATCATTAACATTGACTAAAACAGAACAGTAACCAGCCCAATAAGGATTTACATCCATTAATTGACCCCATATTCCATCAGCAGCAAGTAATACAACTTGATTATTACCTATATCAATAGCTGAAGCATCATCTCCAAAATCAAGAAGAACTTCACCAGAAATATTATAAACTTCTCCTAAAGATTTAGTGACTTTTTCAATAGAATTTTTTCTACTAACTCCCTTAAAATCTTGGAGTGTTTTAACAAGATTAGCTAAATCCATTTTTACACCATTAAAAATATTAAATTACATTATCAAGTATTAATTTCTATAAAATTAACACATAAATCAATCTTTATTCTTTAATTATAAAACCAGAATCTACTCTTCCAATTTCATTAAAAATACTTGTTTTAAATATTTCAAGAACTTCATCAACAGATTTATTCTCAGAGTAGTATGGAATTTCAAGCATTACATTTTCATTAAAAATATTTCTATAAATTTCTTCACCAACAATATCATCTAAACCTGATGCAACTTCACAAATTATAGAATTTTCATTAACAAATCCTTTTTCTACAACTTTATCTAAATCACCATCAGTAATTCCAATAATAGGAATATTAAGACGATATAAAATATCTGAAGAAACAAGTGTGGTGTCATCACCAATAGTAACGACTAAATCACAGTTTTTAAATCTATAAACATCATATGCAACATGGTTAACAAAACCAACTTTTAAATAATCATATTCATCTATAGAATCTTCACCAATACTATCACATTCATCTTTTAAGAAATTAGAAGATTCTTCAAGAATTCTTGGTTTAACTTTATCTGAAACTCTAAGTAAACCAGTTTTAACAATCACATTATCTAAATTAATTTTACCTAATTTCTCAACACCATGTTGTTTAATACTTCCACCTAAAATTTCAACAAGGAACTTATCTTTTGCAATTAAAACAAGATTATTAGAATTAGCTTTACCAACGACATGTCCATTGATAAAAATATTGTCTCCAATACTTACACCATGAATTTTACGATATTTGTAACCTTCTTTATCTTCAATTTTTGAGAAATAATTTTCAACAAGAGCTTCTTCAGCTTCTTTAGCAATCTCTGAAAAATAAGTATCTGCAATATCTTCAGCATCAACAATATTTAAATTTAAAATTCTTGATAATTCATTAAGAAGAACATCAGGTGGAATCACATCAGGATAAGTATCTTCAAATTCAGTACTACCATTTTTACGAAAAGTAGCTATCTTCCTATTTAAAGCAACATTCCAACTAATAATAGAACCATCTTCTTCACCAGGTCTTTCAATCTGGAAAACAGGAATTCTTGAATCGAATAAAGGTCTGTGGTTAGTAGCTAAATAAGTGTCGTCTGAAATCTTTTTAAAGTAGTGAGTAAGAACCTTAAAACCAAAAGTATGCCCTGTTTCTGAAGATTTACCATAATCTAATAAAAATATAACATCAACATTTTCACTATTGAAAATATTTAAAGATTCACTAGGTAATAATTTCAAAGATATATCAACTTTATCTTCCAAACCTGCATCAATAATTGCAGTCCTACCCATAGTTCCACCTAAACGGCAACGAACATTACCTAATTTAGATAAAAGATTAATAATTTCCAAAGCCCAACCAGAATCTACAATCCCCGGACCATGTACAACAACACCTATTTCCATACTCACACCTTTTATAATAAATAACTATCTCGACAGATTAAATAATTAATTAACTAACTAATTAAATCATTAAATTA
>JAKSUE010000071.1 GCA_024409165.1 archaeon | reverse complement strand
GGATCCAAAATGGTAAATTCCAAATGCTATTTTTTTAACTATTGATTTTAATGACATGTTATACCTTAATCTAATTTTTTATAATATTTATCTCTTATATTAATCTTCTAATTCTTTAACTAATTTCTGAGCATTTTCCCAATCGATATGGTCATCAATTTCAGTCCATTTAAGACCATTTGTGAGTACAAAGTCAATATCACTTATTTTACTTAAGTTTTTATAAGCAAAATCATAGTAATTTTGCGGATTTTCTTCAATTAATTTAGCTAAAATTTCATTAAATTTATTAATATCTGATTTTACAACTTTACTCACACCAATAAACTCACCAGAAGAAGATGGAATATCTAATCCTTTTCCAATAGCTTCAATCTCACCATTAGCTATTGATTCATCCTCATTTAAAGTTTTATTAGCTATTATAAGTTTAAATGATTCTTCATTAAGAGTCTTATAATTATCAATAATCATACCAGTATTTTCACAAATAGCAAGATTTTTAATTATCTGAGGATCTACAACATTATCCCCATTTACAAGTATAAAATCATCATCAATATTTTCACTTGCAATGTATGTGGACACAGAAGTATTAGTCACATCATATTTTTCGTTTACAAGAGTAGTAATCTCAATATCATATTTTTCAGCTAATTTAGGACATAAATCAATTACTTTTTCCTTGTAATATCCACAAATCACAATAAATTTTTTAATATCTGCATCAATACAGTTTTTAATCATTCTCTCAAGTAAAGTCATATTATTTATTTCAAGTAAAGCTTTTGGAATTTCATCTGTTAAAGGTCTTAAACGAGTTCCCATTCCAGCAGCAAGTATTACAGCTATCATTTTATCATCTCTAAAACTTTATAAGTATGATTATATTATTCTATGAAATACTCTTTTTCTTTAAGTTTTTTCATTTTATTCACTAATCGTTTATTTCCTATTTTTATTAAAACTTTTTCGATTAATTCATCGGTTTTAGGATCAATTGAAAAAGTTAAACCTTTTTCACTATATTCTTCTAATGTTTCTATGACAGGTTTTAGTTCACTATATATCTTTTTAAATCCTTCTTCATCTTCTAAATCAGTGGCTAATAAATCATCAATATTTTCTTTGAAATATTTTGTAAATTTAATTTCTTTATTAGTCATTTTAACTAAATCCCAAACTTTTTCAAATATATCTCTATCATTTTTACCTTTTAATCTTCCCCATAAAAATTCTTCTTTTCTAATTCTTGCTTCTTTTACTAAATCTTTAAGCTCTTCTATAACTTCTTCATAACTATTTTCTGTATCTAAAATTAAATCTTTGTTTGGTTTTGTTTTAATAATTGTTTCAAATTTGTTATTATCTATTTCATTAAAGAAAGATTCAGTATCTTTAGGTAAATTTATGTATTGATTATTAATTTTTACTTTTTTAATTTCTTTTAAATATGATGTATTAAGTTCATCTTTGTTAATACGAACTCTTGAATAGTTTTGAATATCTTCCCATTTATCAATAAAAATGTTATTTTTAATTTTTTCATAATATTTAGATTTATGACCAGATAATCCATAAAGCCCATTCAGTGTTTTTATTCCTACTTTTACATACCATAATTTTGGGCTTTCAATTCTTGTATTTAAATATTCACGAATTTTCTTTTCTTTTGATAATTTAGGAGTCATTTCTTGGATTTTTTTACCATCTAAACTTGCAGATTTACGGATGGGATGAATAGAAATGTTAATTCCATTATGTTTTTCATAATTTAATTCAAGAATTTTAAAATATGTAGTATTTTTATTTCCATATTTAACATATAATCTATTAAGTCTAGGGTTATTGAAAATACCTTCCACATAACGATTTTGACTGTATTTCTCTTCAATAATCTTACAGAAACGGTCAATATCTCCTTGTGTCATTGCAATTTCAATATCTTCATCTTCATTAATAGGATAATTATTGTAAAGATTAATTCCATTTATTCCATACAATATATAGTTTAAATTGTATTTTGAAGAGATTGTATCAATTTCTTGAAGTAATTCTAATTGTATTTCTTTTTTAGTTTTCATTATAATCCCTCAATTAAATCACGTTCAATATCGATACGACTAATACCTATTTCATATTGTACTTTTTGCCAGATTAAACCATTTCTTGTATTGTTTATTGCTTTTTTATAGAGTTCTATAGCTTCTTCTCTGTTATTACATTCTAATTTTGCTTTAGCTTGTATTGCCATTACTTCTCCATCAAATGGATACATTTCTAATATTTTATCACATGAATTATCTATTTTCTTATAATCTTCTATACATTTTGCATTATCTTCTTCAATCCATAATTTACTTCTATAAATGTCTAATAAATTAGGGTATTTATTTTCATATTTATTAATTAAAGATTGAACTAATTCTTTATCTTTCTCATCATAACGAGCAATGGATAATTCTCTACAAGATTTTATCATATTTTCTATTTTTATTAACTCTTCAGTAATGCTTTTATCTTGCATTTTACGAATATTTAAGTATTTATTAGCTTTGTAGTATTTTCCTTGTTCTATATAATTTAATAATAATGTTGTAAGATTTTTATCTGAGATAGGGACTATAATTTTATATTTTCTAACATCCTCATCAAATTGTAATTCACAATATTCTTTAAATTCATATGATAAAGTTTTGTAATCTTTATTTTTTAATAATAAACGTAAATAATCTTCTTTTTCTTTTAAATCTTTGTAAATTTTTTTAGATTCTATCTGAACTTTTGCTTTTGCAACTAACATATTCATTTTTTCATGATTATAAAATACACTTGTATTATTTTGTTTATTTCTTTTAAATTTTTCAAAAACACTTTCTTTATTAACTTTATTTAAATAACGATTGGTGTATTCTTTAAAAGGAACATTAATGTCTTGAAGTGCATCATGAACTATTTGTCCATCACCTTCTGGGATATACATCCAACTATCACCGTATGCAACTCTAAATATTTTTTCTGCATATTCTCCAACTGGGAATTCTTTATCTTCAAATACTTCAACTCTACCTTTTCCATAGTATTCTTTTTTATACATTAAGATATTAATTCCCCAACGCATACAATAAGTGTCACATTCTTCTGTTTTGAAAGTTTGTAATTTATCTTCTAATTCTTTTAAAACTTTCTTTTCTCCTTCTTTTTCTACTCTTTTACAATACTTTTTGTATAATTTATAGTGTTTTTCCCATTCATTTAATGGTAAGTTTTTGTTTACTATAAAATAAGGAGATAAAAGTTCTGTGTATAAGCGTAATAATTTAATGTATTCTTTTCTTTCTTCTTCATCATTTGGTATCGGATCCATAATTAAGAGTTCAATATGTTGTCCACAAGCTTTTCCAGCTAATGCTTGTGATTTATAAATAGCTGTTGTAGTATTATCAACATATCTTGGAATTGGATTACAATAATATTCTGTATTTTCGTTGTAAATAAAAGAACGTCCTTTAGGAACAACATTCTCTTCAGTTTCTAATACATGTCTTAATTTATTCCAATTATCTCTTGTAATGTATAAATCAATATCATCATCCCAAGGTAAGAAACAATGATTTCTAACAGTACCTAAAGCAGTACCTCCTGCTAGATAATATTCAATATCATATTTTTTACAAATATCATCAATTTCAGTTAATAATTGAAATAAATTTTTTTGTAAATCGTTCATTCTACTCAAATTAAATCCACCTTTATAGAATTTAATATCTTTATCTTGGTTTAATAATAATTATAATTTTTTAATAACTTCTTCAATAGCACAGATTAATTCTTCTGTATCTTCAATAGAATGTTTACCTACATGTGCAACTCTAAACATTCTTTTAGCATTTTTTCCACCACTTGGATTAACTGTAAATCCATAATCATCAATTAATTTTCTATAAATTACATCTGCATTTTCATCTGGGAAAATAACTGGTGTAACTGCATTGGATAATGGGTAATTAGGGTAATCAAGACCTATTTCTCTAATTCTTTTTCTAAAGTAAACTGCGATTTCATTAGTTTCTTTTATACAATTTTCAATTCCTTTATCTTCAAGTCTTTTAACCATGTCTTCAAGTTCGATAATTACTCTTACAGCTGGGGTAAATGGAGTTTGTCCTCTTATTCCATTATTTAGATAATCTTTAAAATCAAAGTATATTGATTTAGAATCAATATTATTAACTCTATCTAACATTTTTTCACTTAATGCTACAATAGATAATCCAGGAGCTAATGATAATGCTTTTTGAGAACTTAATATAATAGCATCAATTCCATATTTTTCTATATTAACTTCATCAGCTAAAAATGCACTAATAGCATCTACAACAAATATTAAATTATGTTCTTTACATACTTCAGATAGCATTTGGAGATCGTATAATTGACCATTTGAAGTTTCATCAAGATTTACAAGTAAACCAGTAAATTTATCATCACTTATAACTTCTTCAATCATTTCTTTTGTTAATTCTATTTCATCAAATTCAACAGCTTTGTAAGGAATTTCATGAACATCACATATTTGAGTAAAACGATTTCCAAAAGATCCACCATTAATTACAATTAAATTATCTTCTTTTGTAAAACAGTTCATAACAGTAGCTTCCATAGCACCTGTTCCAGAACAAGTTAATAAGATGATTTCTCCTTTTTCATTAAATAATAATCTTTTTAGTCCTGCACTTGCAGAGAATACTGTTTGTGAAAATTCATCATTTCTAAAATAAGGAACTTGTTTCCCTCCAATTTCTAATGTTTCATCAAACATTTCAACTGGTCCAATTGTAAATAATTTACTCATTTAATCATCTCCCATGAAAAATTTATCTTTACAATAGTTGTATTCAATTTCTTTTTCTAAACCTAATGAATTTTCAAAGAATTTTGAAGCAAAGTATAAATCATGAATTGCTAAACCATAATTATATACTAAAATTCTTTCTTTATCGTTAGTACGGCCTTCTTTTTCACCTAATAATACATCTGTAGTGTTTGAAAGTGATTTAAATTTATCAAAATATTTAAATCCACGAATTTGTTCTATTTCGTCAGTAAAAATTTTATCAAAGAATAAATCACAGTTTTGGAATCCTAAAGTCATAATTGGAATAATTGTACATCCTTCTTTATAACAATCATCACTTGCAAAATCTTCTGTAGTTCTTGTTAAAGCTGAAATAATTAAATCACTATCTTTAATTGTTTCTTCATAACTATCACATAATTCAAAATTAATATTTTCATATTTAGAGAAATATTTCATAAATCTTTCTTCATGATCATGATATTTATGTAATTTAAAAGTAACTTCATGATTAATTTGGGACATTAAAACTTCTATACATGCAAACATAATGTTTCCTAAACCAATTAAACCCACTGTTTCAAAATCTTTTTTTGCATACATAATAGCTGAATGAGCAGCTGCAGCACCAGTTCTTAAAGTTGTAATATATTCAACATCCATAACTCCTTTTAATATACCAGTATCTGCTTCATATAATAATAAATCACTCATCATCACAGAACGATTTTCCCCAGGTTTTAACATATGACGACCAATCATTTTATTACAAACAATGTTTTCATCTTCATACATACAGGGCATACATGCATAGTAATCACCATTATCTTGACCTATACGAGTTTTTGGAGGCATTACAAAATCAGATTTGTTTTTTAATGCATAATCAATCCATTCATAATAGTTAGTTGCGGATAAGTTCTTTCCAATTTTTTTACAAATTTCAAAATCAAAAATTTTAAGCATGAAATATCTCCTTATTATTTTAAATATTTTGTTTTATTTAGATTCTATATTATTTATTTTCTCTAAAATTTCAACAATTTTAAGTGATTCATCTTCAAATACACCCATTGAATCGATACGATTATTATTTAACATTGTTGACATAGCTTTTATTAAATATTTAAATCCATTTCCTTCAAAGTTTGTATTATATAATTCTACATCAGAAGTTCCTGGTTTATGAAGTTCAAATATTTTAGATCTCCACCAATCATCTTTCATACGTATTGTTCCTTCAGTTCCAATAATTTCTAATTGGTTACCTACACGTATTTTATTTCCTACATTAATAACAGCTCTACCTTTAGGATAAACAAAGTTCATTGATGCAAATTCTATTTCTTCTCCATCTTTTGTAACTTTTAAATCAGCTTTTTCATAGTCTTGTCCCATTATTTTTAACATAGGAAGTAAACTTAAAGTACTTAAATCATAGAATAAATTTGAACGACTTTCATCATTTTTAGAAATAGAACAGTTAAAACTTAAAATATCTCCAATTAATCCACCTTGAGTCATCCATAATAATTGATTAAATACATAAATATGTACCATTTTAATATTTTCCATTAAAATTACATTATTTTCTTTGGATAATTTGATTAGTTCTTTCATTTCTTCAGATTTGAATGTTGCAGGTGAATCATAAATCACATGTTTTCCAGCTTTTAATGCTTGGAGAATATAATTGTATCTTTTCATAATTGAGCAACGAACATAAATAATATCTGATTTTTTAATCATGTCCTCGTAACTATTAAATACATTTTCTACATTATATTTTTCTTGGAAAATTTCTAATATTTTTTTATCTTCACAATAAATATTTTTAACATTGAATCCATTTACTAACTTAGATTCTTTTATTATTTGGTTATCATCTTCAATATCACAAATAATACCTATATTATATTGATTGAAGTTTTCTTCCCTAAGTTGTGTACTTGAAATACCTTTTGTTCTCTCAAGATATATCATATTACAGTATCTTGATAAGTGATCAAATTTTCCTTTCCAATCATTACCAATTACAAATGAATCAACATCATATTTTATAATATCTCCGATTTTCTGCCCAAGATATTCTTCTACTATTATTTCATCAACTAATCCTGTATTTTTTACATTTTCAATTCTTGTTGCAAGATTATCATGAACACTTAATTTGCCACGACCAATATCATAATTTTCCCCTGTGACACCAACGATTAAATAATCACCATATTCTTTTGCCCTTTTTAAAATATTATAGTGTCCTTTATGAAATAAGTCAAATGTTCCGTATGTGATAACTTTTTTCATCATTAAACCTCCCTAAATTAATCCTCAATATTTTTCCATAATTCTTTAAATGCTATTTTAGGAGGAATTTGTTTTATAATAACATCATAAACAAAATCTACTATTA
>JAKSUE010000070.1 GCA_024409165.1 archaeon | reverse complement strand
TATTCCGTTTAGAAGAACATATGCAAAGATTAATTGATTCTGCAAAAATTTACAATATGGACCTTGGATATACTAAAGAAGAATTAATACAAGCAGTAATTGATACTATTAAAGCTAATAATTTAAAAAGTTGTTATATTCGCCCAATTAGTTACAGAGGATTTTACGAATTAGGTGTAAATCCTGAAAGATGCCCTGTTGAAACCACAATTGCAGTTTGGGAATGGGGATCTTACATTGGTGAAGAAGAAATGGAAAATGGTGCAAATATTGGTGTTTCAACTTGGAGAAAACCTGCACCTGACACATTCCCTGCAATGGCTAAAGCTGGTGCAAACTATATGAACTCCCAATTAGCTAACATGGAAGCAGGAGCTCATGGATACGATGAAGCTATCCTCCTTGATTACCAAGGAAACGTAGCAGAAGGTAGTGGTGAAAATATTTTCATAGTTGAAGATGGAACCATAATTACCCCTAACTTAGACTCTGTACTCAGAGGAATCACCAGAAACAGTATCATAACCATTGCAAAAGACTTAGGTTATGAAGTTAAAGAAGAAATCATAGCAAGAGAAAGATTATACTTAGCTGATGAAGTATTCTTCACTGGAACTGCTGCTGAAGTAACTCCAATCCGTGCTATCGACGGAAGACAAATCGGAATCGGTAAAAGAGGCCCTGTAGCTAAAGAAATCCAAGAAGCATACTTCGCTATTGTAAACGGCCAAACCGAAGACAAATATGGTTGGTTAACTTACATAGAATAATTAAAAAACTAAAACAATTATCTAATAAGTAGTAAAATACTTAAAAAATTAAATTAATTATCTAATAATTAGAAAACTACTAAACTACTTATTAACATAATATTTTATCAAAAGGGGGATATAATGGATATTATACAAGCAATAATTATTGGATTAATACAAGGATTAACTGAATTTTTACCAGTAAGTAGCTCTGCACACTTATTATTTGCACAATACTTCTTCGGAATTACAGAACCAAATTTAACATTTGATGTGGTTTTACACTTTGGAACTATAATAGCAGTAATTGTTTACTTCTGGAGAGATATCATTCAAATGATCATATCTTTCTTCTTAAGTTTAATTGACCTTGTTAATGGAAAATTCCTAACTGAAGTAAGAAAAGACCCTTATAAAAAATTAACTTGGTTAGTAATAATTGGTATCATCCCTGTTGCAGTTGTAGGTTATGTCTTAAATGACTTTATAGAATCCTTATTTGTAGGTATTAGTATCCCTGCATTCTTCTTACTTGTAACTGGTTGTATATTATACTTCTCACAAAGAATGAATAGTGGAGAAATTGATCTAAACAATATGACTTGGAAAGATACACTTATTGTTGGATGTGGACAAGCATGTGCACTTTTACCTGGTCTCTCAAGATCTGGAACCACAATAGCTACTGGATTATTCCTTGGTTTAGATAAAGAATTTGCTGCAAAATTCAGTTTCATTCTCTCTATCCCAGTAATTTTAGGAGCTACAGCATACCAACTCACAGATGTAACAACATCCAACATAGACGTATTACCTTGGATTTTTGGATTCGTAGCTGCAGCAATAGCTGGATATTTAGCTATCAGTTTCTTACTTAAATTAATTAAAGAAAGAAGCTTAGATATTTTTGCTTACTACTGTTGGATTGTAGGTGCTATTATTTTAGTCGGTTCACTTGTATTCGGATTATAATAATACACACAATTAAAAATTCAATAATCTAAAAAATAAATTAAAAAATAGTTCACCAGTGAACTATTAAAAACCTTAAAAAACTAATTAAATTTAAAAAGAATTAGAAATAAGTTAAATCTTATTCTCTAATTTTACTAATTATAAAAAATAGTTTACTAGTAAACTATTAAAAAAGCTAAAATAAGGATTATTAAAAAAATAAAAATTAAATTAAAGAATAAAAAAATAAAAAAAAGTTAAAGTATTGATTATAAAACAACATCAATACCTAAAATATTGTCTTTTCCATTAGCTACATCTTTAGCTATTTGAGCTGCACCAATTGCACCAGATTCAGAAGAAATTATTTTCATTTCATACTTATTCTTAAAGTATTTATTAAGTTCAGCTTCAAAATCAACTGGCTCTTTCATTGAACCCATTGAACCGGTTAAAACAATTCCATCAATCTCATCAGCAACAGCAATTAAACCAGCAATCTCCATAGCAACAGTCATAATCATTGAATCAATAGCTAATTTAGCATCTTCATTTCCTTCTTCATACATTTTAAGAAGGTCATTCTTCATAAATGCAACTTTATTATCAACATTAGCTATTCTAACTGCACCTGCATGTGAAAAACACTCATTAGCAGTTCTTTTACCTTCATCAATATCACGAATCATCTCTAAATCTATAGGCCCATGAACAATACCCATAGCACCGCAACAAGCATCAACAGCTCCCTTAATCTGACCATCTTGAATTAAAAGGTCAACACTATTAGAACTAATATCTGCCACAATCATATTTTCCCAATTAGTTTCAAGATAAGCATTATAAACAATACTGACCTTTTCAGGACTTGCATGATGAGAATAAGCTGCTCTAAATAAAGGATCTAAAAACTCACAATCCTTATGTAAACCTGGAATCATAATAACTGGAATATTAGATTTCTCAATCTCAGAGTATACAGATGTTCCTCCACCAGTTACCTTACCAGCACCGCCAATAGAAAGAATACCTCTATTTTCGACCTTATCCATAGGAACTATCTTATTAAATCCATCACCCATAGCATAAGTAACAACCATTAATTCAATATCATCTAAATTAACTCTCTTAGATATCTCCTCAATAGCTGAAACCCTACCAGCCTTACTATCCTCACGAGATATTTTAAAAACTTCAAGAACCTCTCCATCACTATCTAAAATAGCAAATGAAATCCCAGTAGTTCCATGATCCATTCCAATAAATACCATTTTAATCACAGAAAATAATAAATAATCACTCAGTAGCTAGATAATAATAAAAAATAAAAAAATAAAAAAAGTAGAAATTAAGTAAACTTAATTCCTTAATAAAATCTATTCATCTTTTTGTAATCCACAAGCTTTTCTAAGTCTAGTACCAACTTGCTCAATAGTTTCAGCATCCTCAGCAGCTCTCATTTCTTTTAAATTAGCTGCATCAGTTAAATTCTCATCAGCAAATTGTTTTTTAAAGGTACCATCTTGAATTTCAGCTAAAACTTGTTTCATACCTTTCTTAGTTTCTTCGGTAATAACATAATCTCTTCTGGTTAATCCACCATATTCAGCAGTATTACTTACATCTTTCCACATACCACCGAAACCATTCTCATAAATATCATCAACAATAAGTTTTACTTCGTGACAAGTCTCAAAGTAAGCAATCTCAGGTTGATAACCAGCTTCAACCAAAGTCTCAAATCCTGCCTTAATCAAAGCAGTAAGTCCACCACAAAGAACAGCTTGTTCACCGAATAAATCAGTCTCAGTCTCTTCTAAGAAAGTAGTCTCAATTACACCAGCACGAGTTAAACCCACAGCTTTTGCCATACCTAAAGCAAGCTGAAGAGCATCTCCAGTAGCATCTCTTTCAATAGCTACTAAACCAGGAATTCCAAAACCATCTAAATAAGTAGTTCTTACTCTAGAACCTGGACCTTTTGGTGCAAACATAATAATATTAACATCTTCAGGAGGTTTAATTAAACCAAAGTGAATATTATATCCATGTGAAAAAGAAATACTGTTTCCAGACTCAACATAAGGAGCAATCTGTTCATTATAAACCTTCTCTTGAATCTCATCAGGAAGTAAAATATGAATAATATCTGCCTTCTTAGCAGCCTCCTCAATAGTAGCCACATTCATACCATCATCAATAGCTTTCTGCCAAGAAGCCCCTCCTTCTCTAAGTCCAACAATTACATCTAATCCACTATCTGCCATGTTTCTAGATTGTCCACGACCTTGACTACCATAACCAATCACTGCAATAGTCTTATCTGCAACAACTGAAGCATCAACATCATCTTCATAGTACATCTTCATGATTTCGTCTCCGTTTATCTTATAAATAATAAAAGTTAGTTTATATTTTTAGGGATTTATTATCTAAATTAGCACATCACACAATAGCTAATTAAAAGTCTCTATATAATATAACAATAATAATTATGAAATTAATTTTATATATAATTTGTTAAAAGTTTCACAGAAGACTATTTTAATAAAAATTGAAAAAATTAATAAAATAATATTAAAATTACTAAAACACATCAATACTTACAAAAAAGAAAAAATAAGATTAAAATTAATTTAAATATGTAAAAAAAAGAAAAAAAGTCTATAAGTAAACCCCATAGACCTAATAAAACTATTCCCTACCATCAATTAATACACTTAATTCTCCAGTAACAATATCTAACATAAGTCCGTGAATAGGAACTTCAGATGTTATTAAAGGATGATTTTTAATAGCTTCGACAGTTTCTAAAACGTTTTTCTCTTCTCCTGGGATTGCACCTATCCATTTAGTTAAGTCGCCTACTGCATCGATATCAGCTTCATCAATACCCATTTCAATCATTTTTGCTTTGACTGCTTCTGGGTTTGCATGTGCCATACCACATTCTGAGTGTCCTACGACTAAAACTTCTTCACAACCTAAGGAATATATTGCTGCTGCAATGGATCTAATTGCATCTTCACCAACAATAGTGTTACCAGCGTTTCTGATGATTTTAGCATCTCCTCTGCCGATTCCTAATGCTTGTGGTAAAAATCCAGTTAATCTACAATCCATACAAGTTAAAATAGCTACTTTCTTTTGAGGTAAGTGGCCAAGAGAAACAGGTTCGAAATTATCAACAAATTCTTTATTTGCTATTAAAATTTCTTCTAACATATTAATCACCTAAAAATTAAATTAATAAAAATCTTCGGCGGGTTAATATTTTAATAAAAAATCTGTTGGGTTAATATTTCTATATAATAGTTTTTATTTAATAATAAAAACATTTTACTAAATGTAAAAATTCGTATAATAATGTACATATAATTTAATGAAACTCTAAATGATATTTAATAAAAGTGATAAAAAACTAAATAATTTTTATTGTTGCAAATACAATAGTTGCAATAACAACATTTATATACTATTTAATCCTTATATATTATAGTTAATAGTCACTATTAACTTTGAAAAAGAAAAAACCATATTAAAGGGGATAATATGGATCATATTGAAAAAATCAAAGAAACAGAAGCTTCAGAGATACCACTTGGAAAATTAGTTTTAATAATTTCAAGATCAAATTTTCTCTATTTAAAAAATCATCTAAAAGACTTAGATTTAAAAGGTTATCAAATTACAATGTTATTTGAAATCTATAAAGGAAAAAATATAAGTCAACATGAAATTGGATCTAATTATAACATTGATAAAGGTGTAATATCAAGAACTCTTAAAAAATTAGAGGATGACGGATTCATTTCAAGAGAAATAGATGAAAATAATAGAAGAAGAAATATTGTTTCTTTAACTAAAAAAGGAGAAGAAGCAGTTGAAGAAATTATAAACATCTTTAACCAATGGGAATCTGAAATATACGAAGGCATAGATATTGAAAAAGATGTCTTACATGAAGTTTTAAAAACAATAGCTATAAAAGCAATAGCTATGACAAAAGAATAAATAGCAATGAGCTATTAAAATCAAAGTTTATTATTTATTAAAAAAAGCCACGAAGGAGAAAACATGGCACCACATAAGAAAAATAAAAATATTGAATTAATTACTGGAGACCCTAAAAAAGCTATTAGAAAGCTTAGTATTCCAATGATGGTTTCTATGCTTTTAATTGTATTATATAATTTAGCAGACAGTGTTTGGGTTGCAGGACTCGGAGCAGATGCCCTTGCAGCTATTGGATTTATTACTCCATTATTTATGGTTCTTGTAGGTCTTGGAAATGGACTCGGTGCAGGAGCTAACTCTTTAATTGCAAGATACATCGGTGCAGACAACTATGCCCAAGCAAATAACTCTGGATTACATGCAATTGTACTTTCAATCATTGTTTCTGTAATATTTACTGTAATTATGCTTTTAGTACTTGAACCTGTTCTCGTAGTAATGGGAGCAGGAGCTACTATTCCTTATGCAATGGAATATGGAGTTATCATCTTTGGAGGATTAATCATCTTCGTATTCTCAGGAGTAGCTTCAGCTATTTTCCGTTCTGAAGGAGATATGAAAAGAGCAACCTATGCAATTGCAGTAACTGCTATCTTAAATATTATTTTAGACCCAATATTCATCTATTATCTCAATTTAGGAATTGCAGGAGCAGCATGGGCAACCATCATTTCTGCAACCATGAGTTGTTTAGTAATGGGATACTGGATTTGGGGTAAACGTGATTTATACTTAGACTACGACTTTAAAAAATACTTTAAATGGAATAAAAAAATCATAATTGATACCTTCCAAGTAGCTATTCCATCAACCTTAGAAAATGTAATCATGTCAGCACTTGCAATCTTAATTAATGCAATGCTTGTAATGTGTTCTGGAACTACTGCTGTAGCTGTTTATACTGCATCTATGAGAATTGTTCAAATAGCTATGATTCCACTTATTGGTATTGCAACTGCAGTAATTACAGTAGCAGGTGTAGCATATGGTGCACACAACTATAAAAACCTCAAATTAGGACACAGCTACTCTATCAAATTAGGATTCATTGTTTCAATTGGACTTGGTGCAATAATGTTCATATTCTCTAACCAAATCGCATACGCATTCAGTTACACTGCAGCAAGTGCATCAATGGCAGGAGACCTTGCAACTGCAATCAGTATCTTAAGTCTATTTGTTTTAGCAATCCCATTCGGTATCATGTCAAGTATGGTATTCCAAGGTGTAGGAAAAGGTATAAACTCCTTAATAATCACCTTACTCAGATCCTTAATCTTAGAAGGTATCTTTGCATACACCTTTGGTATCTTATTAGGATTTGGAGTAATTGGAATTTACGGAGGAGTTCTTCTCGGTTGTTTCGTAGGAGGAATGTTCGGTTACGGTTGGGCTAAACTCTTCATCAAACGCTACACCAAAGACATAATAAACAAATACGGTGAAATCACAGACGAAGAAGCAACTGAAAGTAAATAATCCTCATAATTATTTACCAATCCCAATAATTTTAAATAGCTATTAACTTAGCTATTCTTTTATTTTTTTTAACACCCATCACAAACTTAAAACCAATATATACAAAATATATACAAAATATAT
>JAKSUE010000007.1 GCA_024409165.1 archaeon | reverse complement strand
CAGAACTAATACTTTTCTCATTATTATCAATTTTATTATCTTTATTATTATTCATTGTTAAAATACCTCAAAGTTTATTTAATCCTTTAATTATTTTTTCTTCTAAATCTAAAATCTTTTCTTTAATTACTTCGGGAGGTTCATACTCAATATCCTCGTATTCAATCTCTTTATAAGTAGAAATACTTAAATTATAATCATTTTCTTTAATTTCATCAAAAGAAACAAAGAAAGATTTAGATTTTCTATCTTCTAACTGTAAATTATTCATATTATTATATTTGTCAATAATATCAATAATGTCACCTTTTCCATCAATAAAATCTCTTTTATCATCTAAAGTAAAACCATCAGACTCCATATCATAGAATAATACCTTTTTTGTAGGTTCTCCTTTGGTAAATACTAAAACCCCAGTAGCTACACCAGCATATGGTTTAAATACACCTGAAGGCATTGAAATAACCATATCTAAACGACATTTTTCAAGTAATTTGGATCTAATTGCTTTATGAGCATTAGAATTACCAAATAAAATACCTTGAGGAACAACTACTGCACATCTACCACCAACATTTAAACAATTATACATTAATTCTAAATATAAAATCTCTGTTTTTTTAGAATTAATAGAAAAATCTTCATTTAACTCATCTTTATCAATACTTCCTTTAAAAGGAGGATTTGCAAGAATAATATCATATTTAGGTTCTTGTTCAAATCTTAAAGAAAGAGTATTAACTTGGTCAATATTAGGGTTTTTAATACCATGCATCATTAAATTCATTAAACCAATTCTAACCATTGTTTGGTCAAAATCATAACCATAAAATTGATAATTATTTAAAGAATTAAAGTCTTCAGAACTTAATTTATCTCCTTTAAAATTATATTCTTGACCTTCTTCATCAATTTTAATTAAATCTGGAGAAGTATTAGATTTAAGAACATAATTATAAGCATTCATCAAAAATCCACCAGTACCACAAGCAGGATCACAAACAATTTCTCCAAGTTTAGGTTTTATAATTTCAACCATCATTTTAATAATATGTCTTGGAGTACGGAATTGACCATTCTTACCAGAAGTACTTAATTGAGAAAGTAAATACTCATACAAATCTCCTTGAACATCTTTATTTTGTTCTTTAATTTTTAAATCATCAATAATACTAGTAGCTTCTACAAGAAGAGAACCAGTAGGAATTATAAAGTTAGCTTCTTTCATATAACGATTATAAAGAGATTTTTCATCTCCAATAGTAGATAAAAATGGAAATACATTATATTTAACATGATTTAACATTTCGTCAGCAGACATGTTAATCCAGTTACTCCATTTATAATCTGGATGCTCAGAAAAAATAGAAATATATTCTTCTCCACTTAATTTAGCATTTAATTCATTTTCATTATCTTCATCTTCTAAACGTTTCATGAAGATTAAATAAGACATTTGTTCAATTGCAGTCAAAGGATTTGAAATACCACTACTCCAAAATTTATCCCACAATTGATTTACTTTTGATTTAAGTTCTGCATCTAACATATTAACTCCCCTTTAAATGCTTTCTGCATTAAATTATTAAATAAATTTTCTAACTCTTTTTTAGATTCTAATTGATATTTTTTAATTTCTTCTACTTGTTTCACTATTTCTGCAAATTGATTTTGAAGTTCAATTGGAGGGACTGGAATATTTAAATCATTTAAAATTTTTAAATTTATATTTTTTTGAGCAGATTCTGGAGCAGTACTTTCTAAAATCTTTTGAAGAAAAGACATCCAAAATTGAACATATTCTACACATACATAATCATTAGGAATAAATCCAACAATACTATCTGGAAAACATGCATCAAAAGTTAAAATACCAGTTTTTGCAATATTTGCTGCAATAGTAATACATAAAGTGCCTTTTGACCACATTTTACTTTGTTTCAACCCAAGTTCAGAATATGTTTGATAATAATCATAAATATAATTTCCAGAGTTAGAAACATCCCCCGTTTGAATTAAAGGATAATCTCCTCCTAATAATTCTGGAGCATTACGTGGCCTATGTTTAGATTTACCTCTTTGAAGAGTACCTACTTGTTTAAATTTATATAAATCCCACTCCATTTCATTTAAAATAGGATTACCAAACATTTTAAAAAAAACACTTTTTAAATATAAATCTAATAATTCTAAAGAATTATTTCTATAAGTAATTAATTCTTCAATATTTTCTATTTTTTCCACGATTTGTTGTTGAATATTTATATCTCTAGGAAATAGTATTTCTATATTTTGTAAATATTTTTTAGAGATATGTTTCAAACCAGCTCCTTTAAACCCATTTTCAAGAATGTAAATATTATTTAAAAGATAATAATAAACAAATTTAGGGAGAATTAACCCATTATTTTCATAAATCACAAAGCAGTCAGTACTAGTAGCAAATTTTTCATTACAATAATGAATTGAAGGTTGTCCTCCAGTACCAAAAATTAAGCTTTCCTTATCAAAAATATATTCATCTAAAAACTTATTTTGAACAACACTTGACGTAAAAAACTTATATTTTCCAGAAGATTCACCTTGACTTGCTTTAATTTTAGACTTTTTTTCAAATGAAAAAAGGTCTCCTAATTTCATCGAATCCCATACATACATAATTATCATCCTAAATATATTCAATTCCAACATTATCCAATAATGAAAATGCATCTTTTTGTAAATTAATCTTTTTTGATTCTTCTAATAATTGTTCTTTTTGATTTTCAGACAAATCATAAGGCACAGGAATTATTTTAGTAGTAATTTTATTAAGTTTAATTAATGCTTCTAATATATTATCCTCACAATCAAAACCATTATTTTGAAAGTTAATATTCCTTTTTAAGTTTCCAGAATAAAGCATATCATCATTATATAAAACTTTAATTTTAACCTTCGAATCGTGCATTGAATTTTTAAGTTTTTTAAGATAGTATAATTGAGAAACATCCATATCTTCATTAGTGCAAATTTCTGAAATAGTGTAATTATGATTAAAATCGGGCTTTAAATTAAAATTATTATTTGCAATAAATTTTAATGAAAAAGGATACAATAAAGAACAATTCTCATTTGAAGTGAAAATGAAGATATTATTTTTAAAAGAAATGTTAAAATATTTAAATTCAGGATTTTCAACTATATTCATATTATCAATATTATTAAGGACAATAACTGTATTACCTTTAGTAATTTTAAAATGATACCCTGAAAAAGAATAATCAGAAACATAATCAAAATTGGATAATGGAAATCTAAATTTATATGAATTAATAGCCTTTTTTAAAAAACTAAAAATTTCTTTAGTATCATTTAAAACTTTAATTGAATCTTCATATAATGCATCTAATGGGTACAATAAGAAATAAGGATTACCTTCCTTTTTCTTACCAATAGAGCAAAAATATTTACAATTTAAATGTATTTTACCCCTATCATCCTCAAAATAATCCAGACCATAATCAAAAACTCTAAACCCATGTTTAATAGAATTATATAAATCTAAATGATAACAGAAAAAATAAGATAATGAATTAATACAACTAGCTAAATTCTGAATAGATTCATTATCTTTATCTAAATTAAAAATATTAATTATTAAATCATTAAAATTCAAAAATCCATATTCTGAATTAATTTTTTCATCATATCTTAAATTATTAAATAAATCCTCTACATTTTTAGGCTGATTCTTAACAATATTTGAAGAAATATTTTCTTTTTTAATATATGCTAAAAAGTATGATCCAAATTCTTCAACATATTGCATAACATCACGGAAAATATCTGTTACAAAATATAATTTCAATTCATCATCAATATTATTAAATATTTCTAATTTATTTAAAATATAATTAAATTGTAAATCAGGACTATGTTCAAAATTTATATAATCATCTAATGCATTTAAATATTGTTCCATAATAATACCTACTTTAAAAAATTACTTGGAATAGCAACAGACCCCTCTTTACTTTTCAAAATTATAGAATTTCTTTTATCTAATGCATTAGTGATTTCTTTATTTAAATCTTCTAAGAATTCTACACTAATTTTATTTAAAATTGATTTGCTATCCTCATTATCTAAATCTACAGTCCAATTAAAATTATCATTTTCTTTATCATAAGTGATTTTATTAAATCCTGCTACATTAATAGGAACTGAAACTTTAAGTTCTTTTAAAATAAGTTCTCTTATTAATGAAGAAGGTGTTACACCTTTTCTTTCACAGTAATCTCTAAAGAGATTTACTTCATTTCTTGGTAATTTTGAAGATATTGATTTATATTCCATGCTATAAAATATATTTATACTATTATATAAATTTATTTAGTCAACCAATGTTGACCAATAAAAAAAGAAGTAAAAAATTATACTTTTAATTAAATTTTTTAAATTGATTATAAATTTATAGTTTGATTACAATATTTTAATTTTAAAGCAATTTTTTAATTTTAAAGCAATATTACAATCTTAAAACAATTTTTAAACTCTAAAAACCGTTTATTTTATTAATAAAGACGTACAAAGTATTATTGGAGGTTTTTATTACTAAAATAAAATATACAAAACAAATGGAGATAAACTGTGAAAACTGATAAAGAAACTATTATCAAAATAGCTTTAGAATTAGTTAAAATTATCATATTGATATTTAAAAACTAAAAAAGCTATAAAATGCAGTTTGTGGTTGAACTTTTAAAAAAATTAAGTTTTAATATTTTTCTTTGGTAAGTTTTCCTCCACTCATGATAAATTATTAATATTATAACTAATATAATAATTTATAAGAGCTTGCTCTTAAGCTCCATTTGTTTTGAATAAAAATTAAAGTTAAGAATTTTATAATTCTTTAACTTTATTTTTTAGATTGACTATTTTTAACACATTATAATTGAATTACATTTTTCAATAATACTAATCAAATTATCATATTCAAATAAATCTTTTCCTTCACCTAATGGCTCTTCAGTAAAATCTCTAAGTTCAATATGTTTTCTATTAGCAAATACCTTCTTTAAAAGTATTAAGAATTCTAACTGACGAGAATTAAACTCTACACCATTGTTTAAAGTATAATCGGATAAAATAACTTTATCGAATCTTTTTTCAATTAATTCTTTAGGATCTTCTTCTCTAGTAAGACCTATGATTTCTCTTAAAAATATTAAAAAATCAGTATTTCTTGTTTTTTGAATTGTTTCAATAGTTATTTCTGGTCTTAAAGCAGATAACTCTTTTTCAATTAATAATAACTCATTTGAAGTAATACCTTTACCTTCTTTTAATTTTTTGATTCCTTCATTTCTCTCTAAAAGTCTTTTTAACTCTTCATCTTCAGCTATTTCTTTATCTTTTTGATTCCAATCTAAAATTTTATCAGGTGCAGGAACATAAATAGTTCCTTTATTATCTGCTACAAAATAAACCATAGTAGAAGCAATTTCATTAACTAAAAATTCTACTTTTTCAAATGTTAAATCTTCCCAAAACTTTATTTGTAAAACTTTCTTTAAAGCATTTTGTTTTTCAAATATAACATTAATATTATCTTTTTCTAGAACATTTTTAACTTTAAATTGAATAATGTTCTTAACCTTAGCTATTCTATCTAAATCTTTATCTAAGATATAACCAAATAATTTTTCTGCATCTTTAATAAATGATGATACATTAGCATTATACCCTTCTAAAACATTAGTTAATGGGGAAATTTCTTCATTTAATTCTAAAACATAATTTTCTAAATCATCCACGGATTTTAATTTGTTAATAATATCTCTTTTTTCATTAATAATAAATAAATCCTCTCTAAACTCATATAATGTATTATTAATTTTAGTGACAATTATTTTCCTTTGACTATCATCTAAATTTTTATCTAAAAGAGAAACTCTATTATTAAAAATAGCTGTAATAGTACTTATCTGTTTATTCATTGATCCTCCATTATGTAATTCATGAAAATCAATATTAGAATGTCCACCAATAACAAAATCAAAAATTAAAAAGTTCTCTTTTTTCCTATTAGGTAACCATTCTTTATGTTTACAAGAATTCTCATTTCTTGTACCTCTACCAATCATTTGCCAAAATCTAATGTGAGAAAATACTGGTTTAACAAAAACTAAATTACAAACTTCTGGAATATCAACACCTGTATCTAACATACCTACAGACATGACAATACGAGGATTAGAATCTAATTTAAATCTGTCAATTTCATCATCACTACGATATAAATCAGATGTAATAACTTGAACATCACTAGATAAAGAAGGATATAATAAATCAAAACGTTCTTTCATCCATTTAGCATGATTTTTACTTGAACAGAAGAATATAGATTTAGCAGGTTTACCTTCATCAGATTTGTAACAATTTTCCATAAAAGTATTGATAATTAAATCATTAGTATAACTATCCATAAAAACAGAATCAAATTGAGAACCAGTGAGTTCTAAATTCTCTGGATCAATACCTTGACGTCTTAACTCATCCTTCGCAAATTCATTTAAATCCTCTGCAGAAATTCCTTCATTTAAAACTTTTGTTCTAATAGAATGAGCTTCATAAGGAACTAAAACACCATCATTAATAGCCTTATCATATGAATAATCTTCAATAGCTTCTCCAAATAAATCAACAGTACTTTGAGTTTCACTTTCTTTAGGAGTAGCAGTTAATCCTATTTTTATAGCATCAAAATATTTAAAAACAAGATTATTTTTATCATAAATAGATCTATGAGCTTCATCAAAGATAATTAAATCAAAAAATCCTGGAGAGAATTGTTCAAAAAATTTAGATTTATTTTCCTTTCCTTTCATTAAAGTTTGAATGGTGGAAACATATAAACGTTTATTTTCAGAAAATCCATCTCTTAAATCACCTACTGGTTCATTAAAGAATTGATTAAAACCATTAACTTTAGCTTGTTTAACTAAAGCACCTCTATCCGCAATAAAAAGAACATTACGAACAATATTAGATCTTATTAAAATGTCAATAACAGCCATAGCTACTCTTGTTTTTCCAGTGCCTGTTGCCATTTGTATTAAAGCAGTTCTATGGCATTTAGAAAAATATTCACTTATAGACCTAACAATTTGAACACTACGAGGCCTATCCACAATATAAGGATTTATTTTACAAGTAGCTGGATTTTTACGATGATTATATAAATCTCTCCTTCTTTTTAAATCTTTTTGAGAAAAAGGACCACTTATTTTTCTTTCAACACCATACTCATCTATAAAAATCCAAATATTACCATTAGTTAAAAAAATAGGAATTTTATCAGTAATTTTAGATTCAATTTCTTTAGCATAAGTTCTAGCTTGTACTCTACCAGTATCTGGATTTTTAGAAAATCGTTTAGCTTCAATAATAGCTAAAGGATTGTTATTCTCATCTAAAAGTAAATAATCAATGAATAAATCTACATCTTTTTCAACATTTCCATCAAATAAAACAAAAGATTTATTTACAAAATCAGATTTAACAGGATTAACCTCTTCTTTAATATATTTCTTTTTCCAACCCACATTTTCTAATGCAGTATCAATATACTGTTCACGAGTTTTATTTTCAGAAATTGATATCTTCATAAAATAATATATTAAAAAAGTAATATTTATAAATATTTAAAAAATTGTTGTGATTAAGAAAAATTTAAGTGAAATAAAAAAATATAATGAAAATAAAAATAATATCTATTTTTTAAGTTTATCCATTAAACCAGATTTACGTGCATAATGAAACAGATAAAGCTGTGCATAACCTGCATTTTCTCCGAAATGCTCCATTCCAAAATCTCTTGTTTTCTTTGCAGAAATCTCTTTACCATCAAAATAAAGATAAGAAACTATACGTTTAATCCAAACATCAGAAGGAAAAGCTTCCATAAATCCATATCCATATAAAAGAATACAATCAGCAACTTTAGGTCCTACACCAGGTAATTTAGATATAGTTTCAAAAGCCTCATCATAACTCATATTATCTATTTCATCAATATCTATCTCATTTAAAAGTAAATCCTCAGATTTCTTCATATAATCTTCTCTATAACCCACACCACAAGATTTAAGATCTTTATCTGCCAATTCAGATAATTTAGGAAATCCATAAAAAGATTTAGTAATTCCAGGATTTGAATTATTACTAAAATTATTAAGGATAAACTCCCTATTAAAACCCCAATTTGACTTAATCTGACTTGTAGATTTAGTCCAACGAGTAATTGAATTATTTGCAGAACATATAGAAGATATAATACATTCAAATTTATCCCTAGCTATGAATAAACGTAATCCATTACAAAAATCAATTGAATCAGCTAATTTATCATCCTCATCAATAAGATTTTTATAAAAATTCTCCAAATCAAAATCTAAATTAAATATTTTACTAATCTCATCCCTAACAGCAGCTGTAATCTCCTTATCAGAATAAGAATCATTACACTCAAAATCAGATAACTGATAATCTAACTCAAAACAACTTAAATCATTAGGATTTTGAGAAACTTTAGCAAGAACTGGTAAATTATTTAAATTATCTGAATCTAAATTATCTAATTTATCTAAATTATTTAAATTATTTAAAAAAAGAAGTTCATAATAATTGCTAAATCCTTTATCATCATCAATACAAAACCATGGTGCTTGAGATGTTTGACCAGATTCTTGAGTTAATTTAAGATTTATTAATGAATTAAACTTTAATTTAGACATGAAAATAACCTTTAAATGATAAAAATGAAATTTTTAGTATAGAATTAAAATAATTAAAAATATAATAAAAATAATAAAATGAAAATAAAAATAAAATAAGATTAATTATTAATTTATTGATTATTAACTTATTGACTATCTTATTGATTATTAATTAATCTCTAATAGCTATGCCATTTTCTTTTAAGTATTTTTTAACTTCAGGAATTGGATATTCATTAAAGTGGAAAATACTTGCAGCAAGTGCTGCACTTGCATCAGCTACTGTAAATGCTTCTAACATATGTTGTGGGTTTCCTACACCACCTGATGCAATAACTGGAATATCTACAGCATCGTTGATAGCTTTGGTAAGGTCAAGGTCGTATCCGTCTTTAGTTCCATCTCCATCCATGGAAGTTAAAAGGATTTCACCAGCACCTCTATCTTGACATTCTTGTGCCCAAGCAATAGCATCCATTCCAACAAATTCTCTACCACCGTAAATACTACAATCAAACCATACTTCTCCATTGTCTGTATCTACAATAGTTTTACCTTTAGCTAATTCTTTATCTTCTTCAACATATCTTCTTTTAGCATCAATTCCAATAACAACTGCTTGAGAACCAACGACTTTTGAAGCATCTGTTAAAAGTTGTGGATTATGAATAGCTGCTGTGTTTGTAGAACATTTATCTGCTCCTGCTTTAAGCATACGAGTATAATCTTCTACTTTTCTTATTCCTCCTCCAACACAAATAGGAATAAATACATTTTCTGTTAATCTTTCAATTACTTCAACCATAGTTCCTCTTCTTTCATGAGAAGCAGTAATATCAAGAATAACAATCTCATCAGCACCCTCTTCATAATATTTAGTAGCTAATTCTACAGGATCTCCAGCATATTTAATTTGCTTAAATTCAACACCTTTTACAACTCTTCCCTCTGGAACTTGTAAATCGCAATCTAAACATGGGATGATTCTTTTAGTAAGCATAAATTCACCTATAAAACTTATATAATTATTAAAATTATTCATTATATTTTATTCAATAAATTGAATATAAAATTAATAAAACGAACCTAGGGGGATTTGAACCCCCGGCCTCAGGATCCGAAGTCCTGCGTCATTCCTGGCTAGACCATAGGTCCATAATAATAGTTAGTTTTTTATTATATAATAATATTTAGATTAATTATTAAAAAGGTTTTAATAAAACTTTTAAGATGATTATTATTTATTGTTTTAATAAAACTTAAGATGATTATTATTTATTATTTAATAGTTTTTCAACTTCTCTCCAATTTGGCTCGAAATTATCCATATAATTTTTAAATCTAGGGCCGTGATTAGCTTCATAAAGATGAGTTAATTCATGGATAATAACATGTTCTAAGCATATTGGTGGTTTTTTTGCAAGTTGGAGATTTAACCATATTCTTTTATCAAGTACATTACAAGAGCCCCAACGAGTTTTCATATTTTTAACTCTCCATTCTTTAGGACTTCTTCCAACAATAGCTGTGCATTTTTCTAAAACTGGTGGAATTGCTTTTTTAATTTCTTTTCTATAGAATTCAATTAGAGTTTTTTCTCTTGCTTCTCTTCCTTCTATACTATTCATAACAGCTACCCCTTCAACAGGTAAATAAATAATATTTTCTTCGTAGTCAACATAAACTTCTTTAGAAAATTCTTTAGCACATAATTGAAGAGTATATTCTTTTCCCCAAAGGTGATGAATTTCGCCGTTAACATACCTTAAATAGTATTCTGGAGGGTTTTTAATTGCTTTTTCTCTTTTTTTAATAATCCAATCCATTTTACTATTTGCAAAATCAATAATATTCTTTTGAGGAATAGAGAGTGGTGCAGAGATTTTAACAAGACCATTTGGTAAAACACGAATATACATGTTTTTCATTTTCTTCTTTTCAATATAAATTGTAATACCATTAAGTTCTATAGTTTCTCTAATCATAATATCACAGTGATGGTGGTTAATATAAATTTTGAGTGGTTTTAATATAAAATTATTTAATTTAATTGTAAAATGTAAAAAAGTAGATAAGATTAAATAATCTTATCATCATTAATTACAATAGCTTCTTTGAAGAATTCAGGAATCAATGAACGGTACATTGGACTTTTAAGAAGCATTTTAATATCTGAATCAAGGATATATGTTACACATGAGTCATCTTCTGCTCTCATACCTCTTCCATATGCTTGCATTAAAGTCATTACAGTTTTATATGCATACCATCTTTGATCTTGTTTTCTTCGCATATTTACTTGTTTATCTCCAAGATATGGGAATGGAATCTTATAAATGACTTGGAATCTACATTTATCATAAGGTAAGTCTACTCCTTCACTCATAGATGGACTGACAAGTACAAGAGGATTGTCTTCTTCTTCAAAGTATTGAAGGACTCTTTCACGGTTATTTGCACCGTGAGAAATTAATCTTGAATTATAAAGGTGGCTTGTTATGTAATTTTGACATTTGTAACTATTTGTGTGAATTAAACCTTTGTCTCCTTCATGACGTTTAAGGATTTTCTCTAAAATAGGTATTGTTTTAGGAGCTGTGTGTTTAATTCTTGTATTAGACATTTTACCTGCTAAATTCATCTCAATTGGTCTTTTATGAACTGGGAAAGGACTATCAACCTTAATATAATAAACTTCATTAGGGTTTAATCCTAACCATTTTGAGAACATTTTATGAGATAATATAGTTGCAGATAAGAAAATTACAACATCCCCATATTTTAATAAATTATCTTTAGCATAATGATTAACTCTAAGAGGTTTAAATGAAACTCCATTTTCATCAGCATCAATAACCCAGTTTCTTGGTTCTTTATCAAGATTATCATGAAGTTGTTTTAAACGAAAAGCAGTTGAACGAATTCTATCAGCTTTATTTTTAGGTAAATCTTTAAGTTCAATATCATCATAAGCGTCCTTAATTGCATCAATCTCCATAATCCATTCTCCAGTTTCTTCACTTCTAAGAGTAGATGGAGAAATTACTTTCTTAATATCCTTTTCAAGACGCTTATTATATAAATTAAGCTCCATATTACGCATTAATTTATTTTCAATATTATGAGCTTCGTCTAAAATAAGCAAACTTCTAGTACCAAAATGCTTTACATAATTTAATTCTAAAAGTGCATAATCATAATTCATTAAAGTAATTGGGGAATTAATTGCATTAGCTTTTTGTTGCCAATAATAACAATGATCTTCACTTTGGAAATACAAAGAAGAACCATGAGAATCTTCAAAAGCCTCTCCACCACTAAGTGTAGGATTTTTACCTACTCCATAAGGACAGAAGAATTTAGAATTAGTAGGAGCAGTCTTACAATCTCCCATATCACAAGTTGAATCTAAACTATCATGTAAACAATCAAAATTCCCTCTTCCTTTAACTAATGGAAAACCAAACTCTTGAGCATACTGATTCTGAAGTTGTTTAGTCATTGTTAAAATATAAGCAGATTCATACATACGAGCAAGAGTAGTAGCTACAGCAGACTTACCAGTACCAGTACCTGCCTCAAGAACAATATATTTATAACCTTTAGAAATAGCCTCATCAATCTCAGCAATAAGTTCTAATTGACCTTGTCTTGGTTTCTCAAATGGAAAATTCTCAATAACCTCCTCAGGAATATCAGGATGCTCAGATTTTAATTTATTAATAATCTCCTCAGAAAGTCTATGTTCATCAATATCATAACTCTCAGGAATCTTCTCTAACTCATCATGATTCTTATTAACTCGAGGTTTAAGATTAGCATATTGATATAAACCTTTAGGTTTACCAGACCTCTTAGAACTACCAGAACCTCCAAAAGCACCAAAACTAGACTTAGAAGAACGGCCATTAGATTTAAATTTAGAACTATTATCTCTACTGTATGTTCCGCATACACAATTTTCTTTTAACATTCCACAATTAGGACAAAATATTGAATTTGACATTATAATTATATTAGTAATTTTTAATATAAAAAGGTTTTAGAAAGACCGTGTGATAAATAATATTTAAGCTAAATTAAGCTTAAAAAACCATAATTTTTAATTTAAAGTATAAAATTTAACTGAAATAGTAAAATAATAATTATCTAATTACAATTTAACACAATAACTTAAATTTTACAAAATAAAAACAATTTTACTAAATGAATTAAATAGAATAAAAAAGAAGGAAAATTATCTAAAAATAAAAATAAAATAAAAATAGTTAAAAAAGAAAATAAATAAAAAAATAAGATAAAATAAATAATAAAAAAATAAAAAAATAAAAAATAAGTTAAATAAATAATATTAATTAACTTATTGTTCTACAGGAGAAACGAATTCTTCATCTGTAGGTTCAATTAAGAAAGAACAACATTCGTCTCCCATTGTGTTACATTTGATTTCTGTAACAACTACTTTTAATTTTAAGTAAGTTGAGAATAATGCATCGAATATACCTGCATCTAAGAAACAAGCTGGTTTACCTTTTTTAGGGAGTAATCCACATTCGAAACAGTCTGTGTTATTAATTAAAATAGTGTCTCCAACTTTAATATCAAGATGACCTAAACCATTATCTTCCCAGAATACAGAAAGATTATCAAGGAATTTATTAAAGTCTTCATCATAGACTTTTTCATAGATTGCAAAACCAATATTTTTACCTGTTTCAAATAAAACTGGGTTGATATTAATTCCTTCTTGGATTAAAGTGGATCTTAAAGTGTGGAATAATAAAAATGAGAATTTGAAATTTTCAACTTCTAAAATATTTTTAACTAAGAAATCTATTTTTTTCTCTTCTAATTCTGTATGACTAGCAGGTTCAACTTCTCCTAAGAATTTAGAATCAATGAAGAAGATTTTTTTCCTATGATCATTAGGGTCAAATCTATAATTTACAATTCCATCTTCTCTTAAAGATTTTAAGTGAACAGAAATAGTAGATTTAGATTTTCCAGTGTTTTTAACAATTTCATCAAATTCCATTTCATTATCTTTTAACATTGATAAAATAGTTAATTTTACAGGACTTTTAACAACATTAACTCCAATTTCTCCATCTTTTTTAGAAAAAATTTGAATTGGTTTTCTTTTAGAAACATTCTTTTCCATTTTATTACTCCTTTAAAATATAAAAATTATATAAAAATCAGTTTAATCAGTGATTAAACCAATATAATAATTAAAATAATTATAATAATTAAAATCATGACATGA
>JAKSUE010000069.1 GCA_024409165.1 archaeon | reverse complement strand
ATAGATATTTTGATTGTCTCTAATAAAAGCGAAAAGATTGAAGCAAAAGTATCTGAAGAAGTTTTTAAAGTTATTTTAAATAATAAAGAATTTATTTCAGCTCATGTAATGTCTGAAAGTAAATTAGATAAACTTAAAAATTTTTCATTTCTTAAAAACATTAAAAAAGAGGGGATTATACTTGGATGAAATAGAATCTTGTATTGAAATGTCTTTGGATGATTTAGAATCAAGTAAACTTCTTTTTGAAAATGAGAAATATAGGAACTCTATAACTTTAGCATATTATTCTATGTTTTATCTTGCGAGAGCATTACTATTAAAAAAAGGTTATGAACCTAAAACACATAGTGGAGTTATTCAACTTCTTGGAGAAAAATATGTTCTTGAAGAAGGATTTAATTCAGATTTAGCTTCTAAATTCTCAAGAGCTAGAACTTTAAGAGAAGATGCAAGTTATGCAAACTTTGATGATTTTGATAAAAACACAGCTAAAAATATTATTTGGTTAGCTGAAGAATTCATCGAAGAGGCACGAAAATTTATATAATTATTTCTTTTTTAATTCTTCTATTTAATCTTTTTTTTCTTAATACTCTTTAGTTTATTCTTTTTAATAGTTTACTAGTAAACTATTTTTTATAATTTTTCTATTTTTAGGGTATTATTTTATTTTTTTTAATTGTGAAATAATATAAGAAAGTATTAATATTATGTTTATACTATCTAATATTATGGATAAAGAAATTAACATTGGACATGAACTTAATAAAATATTAGATAATGCTTATGATGAAGCTATTTCTGTTGAGGATGCTAATTATTTGATGAATCTTAATGGTCGCGGGCTTTTTAATTTATTTAGTGTGGCTGATACAGTAAGGGAAGAGAATGTTGGGAATAATGTGACATTTATTAATAATTGTAACATTAATTTTACTAATATTTGTACTGTACGTTGCGGATTTTGCGCTTTTGGCCGTGATGAAGGAGATGCAGATGCGTATATTTTATCTGATGATGAGATTCTTATGAAAGCAGGGCCTGCTGTTCGTAGAGGGGCTCGTGAGTTTACTTTAATGGGTGGTGTTCTTAAGGATGCTGATATTGAGTATTATGAACATTTACTTGGTTTATTAAAGACTAATTTTAAAGATATTTCAATTCATGGATTTTCTCCAACTATGGTTCATGATGCAGCAAAACTTAGTGGTATTTCTTTAGAGGATGCTTTTATTAGGTTAAAAGATGCTGGTTTAGATACTTTACCAGGTACAGCTGCTGAGATATTAAATAATCGTCCAAGGAATATTATTTGTCCACAAAAGGTTTCTACAGAAGAATGGATTGATGTAATTAAAGTGGCACATAATGCTGGAATTCAAGGTTCTGCTACTATGATGTATGGTCATGTTGAGACTCTTGAAGAGCGTGTAGAGCATTTAGATATTCTTAGAAAGATTCAAATGGAAACTGGAGGATTCACAGAATTTATCCCAATGACTTTTATCCATGAAAATTCTCCTGTTTTCTTAGAAGGTCAAGAAGGTTTAGGTGCTACTGGAATTGAAGATTTAAAACTTTATGCTGTAGCAAGATTAATGTTTAGAGACCTTATTCCAAATATCCAAGTTTCTTGGGTTAAAATGGGTTTCAGATTTGCACAAGTTGCTCTTATGTGTGGAGCTAATGATTTAGGTGGAACTTTAGGTGGAGATGAACTCTCTGAAGCTTCAGGAACTCCTGATGGTGCAGATACAAGTATTGCTAACCTTAGTAAAATAGCTAAAGCTATTGGAAGAAACCCAATAGAACGTAATTCCAATTACACAGAATTTTATGAAATTTAATTAAATTATTTTTATAATAATTAATTTTCTTTTTTTCTACTTTTTTTAAACTTTTTTATATTATTTTAGGTATTTTTATGAAATTGAAAATCGGAAATGTTGAGTTAAAGAATCAGGTTGCTTTGGCACCTATGGCTGGGATTTGTGATTCTGCTTTTAGGACTATTATTGGTTCTATGGGTTGTGGGCTTATTGGTGCTGAGATGGTCTCTGCAAGGGCTATTAGACATGGTGATAGGAAAACAGCTAAATTATTATATATGACAGAGGGTGAGAGACCTTTATCTCAACAGATTTTTGGTTCTGATGCTGAATCTTTTAGGATTGCTTCTGAGCATGTTTATGAATTTATGAAGCCAGATATTATTGATATTAATATGGGGTGTCCTGTTCCTAAGGTATGTATTAAGGCTAATTCTGGTTGTGCTTTGATGAAGGATCCAGATAAAGCTTATGATATTGTTGAGACAGTTGTTGATTCTGTTCCAATTCCTGTTACAGTTAAGATTAGAAGTGGATGGGATAGTGAGAATATTAATGCTTTAGAGATAGCTAAGATTGTTGAGGATGCTGGTGCAGATGCTATTATTGTTCATCCACGTGTTAGGAGTAAGGGATATGGTGTGCTTTCTGATTGGGATATTATAAGGGAAATTAAGGAGTCTCTTGATATTCCTGTTATTGGTAATGGTGATATTAAATCTTGTTTTGATGCTAAGGCAATGATAGATATGACTGGTTGTGACGGTGTTATGATTGGTAGGGGAGCTATTGGTAATCCATGGGTAATTAAAGAATGTGTTGATTATCTTAATGATGGTACTCTTCCAAGGGAAATATCTATTGAAGAGAAGATGGAAATGGTTAAAGTACATACTGAATTACTTATTGGCATTAAGACTGAAAAAATAGCTATTCCAGAGATGAGAAGACATACAGCAGCTTATTTGAAAGGTTGTCCAGGGACAATTCCTACAAAACATAAGTTATTTAAAGTGAATACTAAGGAAGAGTTATTTAATCTTGTAGATGATTATAAAAATCATGTTTGTTAATTTTTATTAATTTTTATAATGCTATTTATTTTTATTAAACTGCTTATTTTGAACTTATTAATAGTTTACTGGTGAACTATTATTTTTCTATTTTTTAATTATTATTATATTTATTTTCTTTTTTAATAAAATTCTAACTTTTTTAATAAAATTAATAAGTTATTATTTTAATAAATAATATTAATTAAGATTTAATTTTATTTTGTTATAATCTAATTTTAATTATTAAATTTTATTTGTGATTATTATGATAAGTGATAAAGTTAAAAAAGGTGTTCAAAGAGCTCCTCATAGATCATTATTACGTGCTTGTGGAGTTGAGGATGAGGATTTTGATAAACCATTTATTGGTATTGCTAATAGTTTTACAGAGATTGTACCAGGTCATATTCATCTTAGAGAATTAGTGGAGTATGTTAAAGAGGGAATTCGTGCTGCTGGTGGAATTCCTTTTGAATTTAATACTATGGCGATTTGTGATGGAATTGCTATGAATCATGATGGTATGAAGTATTCTCTTGCTTCTCGTGAGATTGTTGTGAGTACTGTTGAAAGTATGGCAATCGGTCATTGTTTTGATGGTCTTGTACTTATGCCAACTTGTGATAAAGTTGTTCCAGGTATGTTAATGGCAGCTGCAAGATTAGATATTCCAGCAATTATGTTAACTGGTGGGCCAATGGCACCATCTTCATTTAAAGGTAAAAATGCTGATTTAATCACTGTTTATGAAGCTGTAGGTGAATTATCTGCAGGTAAACTTACTGAGGAAGAACTTTATGAACTTGAATGTTCTGCTTGTCCTGGTGCTGGAAGTTGTTCTGGATTATTTACAGCTAATACAATGGCTTGTGTAACTGAAACTTTAGGTATGAGTTTACCAAAATGTGCTACTACTTTAGCTTTAGATGTTGATAAAGTTAAAATAGCTAATAAGACTGGAAAACGTATTGTAGAGATGGTTAAAGAGGATTTAAAACCTTCAGATATTATGACTCAAGAAGCATTTGAGAATGCAATAGCTATGGATATGGCTCTTGGTGGTTCAAGTAATACTGCACTTCATATTCCTGCAATTGCTGCTGAATTTGATAATCTTAATGTTGATTTAGATTTATTTGATAAAATTTCTAATGAAGTTCCTCATATTGCACTTTTATCTCCTGCAGGTCAAGATACAATGAAAGATTTACATAATTCTGGTGGTATTCCTGCTGTTTTAAGAACTATTGAATCTGAATTAAATCTTGATGTTAAAACTTGTACTTCTAAAACTCTTAAAGAAAACTTAGAAGAATATCTCGATGGAGTGGAAATTAATAGAGATGTTATTCACACTATGGAAGATCCAATTCATGAAAAAGGTGGATTAGCTATTTTAAAAGGTAATATTGCTCCTGATGGATCTATTGTAAAAGCAGGTGCAGTTCCTGAAGAATTAATGCATCTTAAAGGACCTGCTAAGGTTTATAATAGTGAAGAAGACGCTGTTGAAGCTATTTTTAATCATGAACTTAAAGAAGGAGACATTCTTGTAATTAGATGTGAAGGACCAAGAGGAGGACCAGGTATGAGAGAAATGCTCAATCCTACTTCAGCTATTGCTGGAATGGGTATCAAAGATGTTGGTCTCATCACCGATGGTAGATTCTCTGGTGGAACAAGAGGCCCATGTATAGGTCACGTTTCCCCTGAAGCTGCAAGTGGAGGTCCAATAGCTGCTATTGAAAATGGAGATATTATTGAAATCGATATCAAAAACAGAGCAATAAATGTAGAACTTTCTGACGCTGAAATCAAAGAAAGATTAGCTAATGTCAAACTTCCTGAAACAGAAGTTAAAGGTTGGTTAAACATCTACAGACGCTCAGTCTCCTCTGCAGACAAAGGAGCAATTTTAAGATAATTTTTATTATCTTTTTTTATTTTCTTTAATTTTAAGATAATTTTTATTATCTTTTTTTATTTTCTTTAATTTTAAGATATTTTTATTATCGTGTTGTTATTTTTTCATTTTTTATTTATTTTATATTTTGAATTTTTATTTAATTTTTCTTAATCTTTTTATTTTAATCTTATTAATAGTTTACTAGTGAACTATTATTTTTTATTTTTTCATTATTTCCTAATTTTTTCAGTTATATTTATATAGTATGTTTAATATATTACTTGTCTAGACAAGTATAATATTATATATTATAATTATAAATTTTATAAATTTAGATTTTGTCAATTATTTAGTATTGATATTTGTTATTAATTAATTATAGAGGAATATTATGAGTTCAAAATTAGATAAAGGTACAATTACCTTAATTATTTTTATTATTGCTGCTACTCTTCTTAGTGCTGCTCAGAGTGTGGTTACTACTGGTTTGGCAGATATTATGGTTGATTTTGGGGCTTCCTCTACTACTGCACAGTGGATTTATTCTTCTTTTTTACTTGTGCTTGGTGTGATGATTCCAACTTCAGCTTATATTACACGTCGTTTTAAGGTTAGGACTATTTTGCTTACTTCTTTAGGGCTTTTCTTTTTAGCTTCTGTTATTGCTTATTTGGCTCCTACTATTGAGGTATTGATTTTTGCTAGGGTATTACAAGCTATTGGATCTGGTGTTTTATTACCTATTACTCAGATTGTAATCTTTAAGATTGTTCCTGAGGAGAAATGGCAAGTATATATGGGATTATTCGGTTTTATTATTGGAATAGCTCCTGCTCTTGCTCCTACTTTAGGTGGAATAGTTATTGATGCATACAGTTGGAGAGAAATCTTTTTAATCTTTGCTGCTATTACTCTTGTTCTTATGGCTATTGCAGCTATTGTTGTTAAATTCGAATTTGAAACTAGTGATTACCCACTTGATTTACCATCTCTTGCACTTTGTGTGGTTGCTTGTGTGGGTATTATGCTTGGTTTTTCAAATATTGCAGAATATGGTGCAAGTGCTTTATATGTGTTCTTCCCAATTATTCTCGGTGCAATTTGTTTAATTGTATTTGTTAGACGTCAATACAATATTGAAAGTCCGTTACTTAACTTAACTGTTCTTAAAAACAAGTATTTTGTATGGGGTACTCTTTTCTCTGCAGTGCTCTACTTTACAATGTGTGGTTTAAATGTAATTATGCCATTATTTGTTCAAAGTGTGGCATACCATTCTGCAACAACTTCTGGACTTATTTTACTTCCAGGAACAATTGTAATGATTATATTTAACTTTGTTGGACCATTACTTGCTAATAAGATTGGTGTAAGAAAAGTATTAATTATGTCTTGTTTATTCTCAATTGTTGGTTTCGGTGTTATGATGAGTTATACTGTAACTTCAAGTGTAGAATACATGATGATTACTCAAATCATTAGATCTATTGGTGCTGGTTTAGGATTAATGCCTGCTGTAACCTGGACTATTAGTGTTGTATCTGGTGATGTTGAAGATGCTACTGCAATTAACAATACTGTAAGACAAATCATAGGATCTGTCGGTGCAGCTATGGCTGTAGTTTTAATGGCAGTATTTGCAGGTGGAAACATTGGACACAATGCAATTTCCCAATCTGCATTCTCAGAAACCTCTCTTGTAATGGTTATTTTAGCTGTTATTTCATTAATAATCGTTCTTTTATACATTAAAGACGATGTTAAAAAAGATGAGGGTCTTGAAGAGATTACTGCTTAATTGAATTTAAATTATTATTTAATAACTAATTCTCTATTATTGAGTAATTAGTTATTTATTTAATAGCTAATTCTCTATTATGGAGTAATTAGTTATTTTTCTACTTTTTTCTTATTTTTTTATTATTTTATTTAATTTTTTTTATCATTTTGGAAGGATTTTTTATGATTTTTTTCTAAAACTTTTTATACTTTAATAACATTATATTAAGTAAAGGTGTAGTTTTTATGGACTCAGTAGATTATTATGATTTTAGTAATAATATGGCTAAATTAAATAGGTCTATTACTTCATTTGTTAATAAAGGATTAGAAAAACATAATTTAACTCGTTCTGAAGTTCCTTATTTAATGACTCTTTATAAACATGAAAGTGTAACCCAAGAGTTTTTATCTCGTTATTATGATTTAAATGAAGGAACTATAACAAGGGCTTTGGTTCGTCTTGAAAAGAAAGGATTTATTAAACGTGTTTCTAATCCTGATGATAAAAGAAAAAGAATGGTTTCATTAACTGATGAGGGTTTAGAACTTGCAGTAATGTTAATTGATTATCAAAAACACATTAAAGAACAAGTTTATTATAATTTTACAGATGAGGAGTATAATCAATTAGTAGAATTATTAAATAAAATGTTTGAGAATATTAATAATATTCTTGAATAATTTTTATAAATTTATATTTTAGCTACTTTTTTTATTTTAATTAATCATTTTATCAATTTTTTATTTAACTACTTTTTTTAC
>JAKSUE010000068.1 GCA_024409165.1 archaeon | reverse complement strand
TATGGTAAATTATGATAAAGTTGAAGATACATTCTTTGAATCCTTTGATGGAATGTATATACGTGCGTTAATTACAGCTGAAGATGAATTAACTGTTAAACAAGCAGCTTATGACTCTACTGCAACTCCAAGTGCAGTTATTGGAAGAGTTGAAGCAGGTGTAGAAGGATTTGTTGATGGTTCTCAAACTCCTGATGGAAGACCTGGTGCTATTTGTCAATACTGGTTAACTGATGATATTGAAAAATTTGAAGTTGAGTTATCTTATAGAATTCGTCAAGATATTCTTGTTAAACCATTTACAAGAGTTTTCAGTTTAAATGAAAATCCTGTTGGTTCTATTGGAATGATGAAACAAGTAGGTCACTGTGGAGACGGTTATGAATGGGAAGTTGAAGAGTTTGGTAGAACTATGATTAATGTACCTATTGCAGTTCCTGATTTTCAAATTGAATCTGAACTTGGATACTCTAAAGGAATCATGGGTGGAAACTTCTGGTATATGTGTTCCACTAAAGAAGCTGTTCTTGAAGCTGGAAAAATCATCATAGATACAATTATGGAAGTTCCAGGAGTTTGTACTCCATTTGGAATCTGTTCTGCAGCTTCAAAACCTGAAACTAATTTCCCATGGATTGGTCCAAGTACAAATCATCCATATTGTCCTTCATTAAAAGAAAGACTTGGAGCAGAGTCAAAAGTCCCAGAAGGTGTTAATTATATTCCAGAAATTGTTATAAATGCTATTTCTGAAGAATCTATGAATTTAGCTATTAAGAAAGCTATTGATGCAATAATTGACATTGATGGTGTTGTTAAAATATCTGCAGGTAATTTTGAAGGCCAATTAGGTGAACATAAAACTAATTTACTTGATATTTTATAAAATATGATAATTAATGTGATTAATTAATAATTATTATAATTATAATAACAATTATAATAACTTACTTTAACAATTAGAGTGTGTAAATATGGATAAAAACTGTTGTTCAATGAATGTTACTGCTGAAGATCTTGGTGTTGATGAGATTGTTTATGATGCTATAGATGTAGATGTAATTGGATTTGGTGCTCTTAATGTAGATAAGCTCTATAAAGTAGCTAATATTGCTGGTGTTGATGGAGAGAGTTTTATTAAGAGTGTAGAAGATAATCCTGGTGGTTCAGCAGCTAATACTATTATTGGACTTTCTAAACTTGGTCTTATTACTTCTTATATTGGTAAAATAGCTGGTGATAGCGAAGGCGACCTTTTAGAATATAATCTTATGATGAATGATGTTTACACAAATAACCTTATTTATGCTGATAATGGTAATTCTGGTAAATGTTTAGGTTTTGTTAGTGATGAAGGGGACAGAGAACTTTATATTGACCCTGGAGTTAATGATGATATTACTATTGATGAAATTAATCCCTTAAACATTAATCAAACTAAAATATTGCATTATAGTTCCTTTGTTGGAGATTCTATTAATGCACAGAAAGAATTACTTAATATTATTGATGAATCTATTATTTTAAGTTTTGACCCTGGAATGCTTTATGCTGAAGCAGGTGTTGAATATATTGATTCTATACTTAAAAGAACTAATATTCTTCTTATTAATGAAGGGGAACTTAAAATATTATTTGAAGATTATTATAAAGAAAAATTAAACTTAGATAAAGAAACTGAGCTCTCTTTTAGAGATTTAGCAGTTTATGTTAGAAACGATGGTATTGATACTGTTGTTGTAAAAAGAGGTTCAAATGGTGTTTATGCAATAAATAAAGATGATTTTGAAGTTAAAGCACCAATATTTGAAGTTGATGCTGTTGATACAACTTGTGCTGGAGACTCATTTAACGCAGGATTTTTATATGCTTACTTAAATGATTATGATTTAGCTAAATCTTGTGTTATTGCTAATTGGGTAGCTTCTAAATCTGTTCAAGGAATGGGAATTTCTGCATTAGCTACTAAAGAAGAATTATTAGATTTTATTAAAGATGAATTCAAGGAATAATATGAAATTTGTGAATAATAAATTTTATTAAATTTTATTAAATTATGTTTATTTGAATAATCAATTAAATTATAGAGGAGATTAAAATGGAACTTAGACTAAAAAAACAGATTGATAAATTAGAACATGAAATTAGATTTAAATCTGTAGACTTAGAAGAAGATATAAATGATTTTAGCATAGATATTCAAAATTATAAAACAGATAGTAAACTTATTACAATCTCTCCTCGTTGTATTAGGTGTAATCTTTGTGCTGAAGAATGTCCAATTGGTGCAATTCAATCAGCTACATGGTTTAGAGAAGCTAAAATCGAAGATAGTTGTGTTCAATGTGAAATATGTGCTCAAACTTGTCCTGTTTCTTGTATTTATGTTCTTGAATCTGAATCATCTATTAAAATTGATGAAGGAGAAGAAAAAGTTGAATACTTCTTAAAAGATATTCCAGTCCGTCACAGAATTCTTAAAATGAAAAATATTGATGTAAAAAGAAATATCTGTGTTGGTTGTGGATCTTGTACAAGATTCTGTCCTACAAAAGCAATTACCCTTAAAAATGAATCTTTTATCCATGAACATGGTGAAAAAGTTGCTTCTGATTATGAAACTGGAATTGATACAATTGATTTTAACACAGATTCTAATGGTGAAAGACTTTATTCTTATGTAGATAAAGATTTATGTGTTGGTTGTGGATCTTGTAAGAATTTATGCATGCATGGAGCTATTGAACTTGAAAGAGACCTTGGACCTGTAATTATCTACAGTCACATTGATATTGACCAAGATAAATGTGTAGGATGTTACTTATGTGAAGAAAACTGTCCTGTTAATGCAATTAGAATTGTTGAAGGAAAAGTCGTATTAGATGATGATAAATGTATTAGATGTAAAGAATGTACAACAAGATGCCCTGTAAATGCATTAAATTTAGTTATTGATGAGGAAGGTTTAGGTTTATAGATTATTAATAATTATACTTACAAATTATTATTTATTAGATATTTAATTAGATTATTATTAAATTATTAATTATAAATTATATTAGGTGGTTTATTAAATGAAAGCATGTCAAATGATGGAAAAAGAATTTGTTTATGTATCTAAAGATGATACAATTGTTGATGTTTCTATTAAAATGGAAGAATTTAAAAGATTTACTGTTCCTGTTTTAGATGATTCTATGAAATTACAAGGTTGGGCAACATCCTTAGACATTACCAAAGGTTTACGTGAAAGTAAAACATATATGTATGAAATTATGCATGGTATTGATGAAATTAAAGTAGTTCATAAAGATGAACCTGCTAAAAATGTAGTAATTGATACTTCTGAACTTAAATTACTCAATTTACCTATTATTGATGATAATGATAAAGTTATTGGTGTTGTAAGACCTTTTGATATTATTGACACTATGTCTGATTTATACGATGTAAAAGTCTATAAAATTTATGAAGCTATGCAAGAACAACTTAAAGGAATTTCTTGGGAAGAATTAATGAATGCATCAGCTAAAGTAACCACAAGAACCACAGGAATTCCTGTAACAGCAGAACAATACGAAGCAAATATTCGTAAAGCAACTTTTGGTGATGCTATTTGGGCTACTGGTGGATTAGAAAGCTTCTTTGCAGGTTTAATTTCTGTAGGAGAACTTGTAATCGCTCAAAGAGTAGCTAATGCAAGAAAATAATAATTTAACATGCTCTTAATTAATAACCAATTAATATAAATTAATATAAATTAATATAAATTAATATAATAATTAAATTTTAACAATTAATTCTTATAATTAAAACTTATATAAATTAACTATAATATAATTCGAGTTGATATTTTGAAAATTAGAACTGGAAGATTAGAAAAAGAAATGACTGATGAAGCAGCTGTTTATACTTCATCTCTTGATTTTGATAGATTTATTTTTGATGCTGATATTCAATGTAACTATGCTCATACTTCAATGCTTAAAGCTCAAGGAATTATTGATGGTGATATAGCTGATAAAATCCTTGAAGCACTTGATAAATTAGCTGAAGAAGGTTTTGATGCTCTTGAATTTGATCATTCTGTTGAAGATGTTCATATGGCTGTAGAGAACTATGTAACTAAATTAGTCGGTCCCGATGCAGGATTTATGCATACAGCTAAGTCAAGAAACGACCAAGTAGCTACTGATATTAGACTTCTTTTAAGAGAAAGAATTAATGAGATTGAGATAGGAATTCTTGAATTTATTGAAGGAATTATTGACCTTGCAAAAGACCACAAAGAAAGTGTTATGATTGGTTATACTCACCTTCAACATGCTCAACCTGTTACTATTGCTCATCATTTAATGGCTCATGCTCAATCTTTAAAAAGAGATTATCAAAGATTTGCTGATACTTATAAAAGAGTTAATTTAAATCCACTTGGTTCTGCTGCAATGGCAACTACAAGTTTCCCAATTGACAGAGAATTAACCACAGAATTACTTGGGTTTGACGGTTATCTTGAAAATTCCATGGATGGTGTTTCTTCTCGTGACTTTATTGCAGAAACTGTATTTGATTTAACTGCTCTTTGTACTACTCTTTCTAAAATATGTGAAGAATTAGTCCTCTGGAGTACTTATGAATTTGGTATTGTAACAATGGCTGATGAATACTCATCAACTTCATCTATTATGCCTCAAAAGAAAAACCCTGATGTTGCAGAGGTCGCTAGATCAAAATGTGCTATCGTTAATGGAGAACTTGTTACAATTCTCACCATTTTAAAAGCACTTCCATACACATATAACAGAGATTTACAAGAAATCACTCCACATTTATGGAATGCTATAGATGTAGCTTATGATACTCTTAAAATTGTTAATCATATGTTACTCACAGTCACATTCAATACAGAAAGATGCTTAGAATTAGCTGGTGCAAACTTCGCAACTGCAACTGACTTAGCTGATATTATGGTAAGAGAATGTAAATTACCATTCAGAACAGCTCATAAAATAGTTGGTAGAATTGTTAACGAAGCTACTGCTGAAGGTTTAGAACCTGCTAAAATCACTTCTGAATATGTTGATAACGTAGCTATTGAACTTGGATTTGAAAAACTTGAATTAGATAACGATTTAATTCAAAGAGCTCTTGATCCATTAGAAAATGTAAAAATAAGAAATGTTCCAGGAGGTCCATCTCCTGAAATGGTTCAATTAGCTATGAATAATATGAATCAATTCCTTGACGATGAATTCGAAAGATTAGGAATTTAGTTTTTATAACTAAATTCATTTATTTTTTTATTTTTTTATTTACTTTTTTTATTTCTCTAAATATTCAATAAAATTATCAAAATTATCTTGTACATATTCAAAGAAATATGCTAAATCTCTTCCAAAAACAAAAATATGACTAACAGTTATTGTTACAGTCATTTCATAATTTTCATTAACTTTTCCCCATGTAATTAAAGGTTGAATTTGATTTCCTTTAGCTATTGGGTTTGAAATTGATTCAAAATCAACCCACGGAATACAAGAACAATTTATAATATCTAATTCATCTCTTTCTTGCATTTCTACATTAAAAAAGTCTATTTCTTCTTTTAAAGCATTTTCCTTCAATTCTTCAACATAATTATACCATTGTAAAAGATTATTAAATTTTGAAGGATTTTTAATTTTCATTTCATTAAATGTACCATTATCTTCATTTAAAAGGGGACAAACAGCATCTAAATAATCATATTCTATAACTTTATTATCAATAATTCTTCTTTTTAATTGAGGAACTTTATTTGTAGCAGATAATATTGCTCCAAGAGATAATGTAAAAAAGGACAAATTATGTTCTTTACTATATTTCCAAAGTTTTTCTGCGTTTATTTTTACAGACATTCCATATCTTGCAGATAAAAAATCAGTAAACGGAAGGTCTTCAACTTTTAAATCTAATTCTTTCATATTTTCCCTTTTTTTAGTCTTTATTTTATAAAATGATTATTACAAATTTTATTATAATTTTATTATAATTTTATTTTTGGTGCATTTATAAATTTAATTCTCTTAATTTAGCATCCATTTCCTCGTCACTTAATTCGTCTTCTTCAACTCTATCAAGTTCACCTTCATCACAAAGGTCATTTACAATCTTACAAGCTCTTTTTCTTTCAAATTCCATTACTTCCTCTTTATTTTCTTCCCAATATTCTCTGATTTCTTGAATTAAATCATCATCAGCTTCTATAACAGGTCCTGTGTATTTACAATCCATACAATCCCACATAGACCAAAATTGAGGAATTCTCCAGTGAATATTTTCAGATCCACATCTTGGACATATTTTTTTAGTCATTTTATTGCCTCGAATAGTAATTATGTCATGCTTTGTAAAAGCTCCAAATTAAATCTAATGCTTCTCCAGGTTCTAATGCTCCAGAGCGTGTTTCTCTTAAAATTCTTTGAATTGAGTACTTTTTCATATGAGGGAATCTTTTATGAGTTTCATATAATAATGGACAACCAAATCCTTTTATTTCTTTTAAATCATAATCTTTTATTAATTGTTTATGTTCAATCTTCTTAGCACAAATAGCTCCTGGAAGGTTTAATCTATTTAAATTATTTTCTGTATTTTGTTTACTAATACATTGGCTTCCTGTAGCTAACATATCTCCATAGATTACAAGGGGAATATTATTGTTTATTGCATACTGATTTACAGTTTCTTCAATGACTTTGGAACATTTTCCACAAGGATGAATTCTTCCATCAAAAGCATCTTTGATAATTTCAGAGTAATCTACACTTATATATTCATGTTTTACATCTAAATCCTCTGTAATTTTCTTAATGTTTTCTTTGAATTGTTTTGGAAGGACAATTGTTCCAGGGTCAACTGTAATAGCTATTGGATTGAAACCTAATTTTTTAGCTAAAATAAGTGAAAAATTACTATCAGTTCCACCAGATAATGCTAAAACAGCTTGTGGAGTTGTTGCTTCATCGAATTTATTTTCTTTTATGTATTCTTTGATATTAAATGAATAAATATTATTTATTTTATAATTAACTAATGTTTGAAGATTTTTAAGAGGTATTTTGATATTTTCATCATTTTGATTTTCTATAAACTCTTCTATTCTATTTAATGATAATTTAGTTCTATATTCTTTAAGTAAGAAATCTCCATAACTTACAACATGAATTGAGTTTAAATTAAGTTTTTCTCTTAATTTACCAACAACCCAACCACCTTTTCCAATAATAGCTGATTTATCAGGCCTATCTTCGCCAATAATCCATAATTCATTTATATTTTCATTATAAATTATTTCTTTGATTTTTATATCAACTTCTTCATGACCTATTTCTTTTCTTATTGTGTTGATTTCATTTAGAAGTT
>JAKSUE010000067.1 GCA_024409165.1 archaeon | reverse complement strand
AATTCAGTAAGAAACTTTATTAATTTATTTTCATATATTATTATTCAGTAATTAATTATGATTAATTTATTATTTTTATTAATTGATTAATAGAGGAATTATTATGATTGTAAGTATTATTGGTGGAACTGGTCCACAAGGTTTAGGTATTGGTGAACGTTTAGCTATTGCTGGCGTTGATGTTATTATTGGTTCTCGTAAAGAAGAAAAAGCTGTAGCTGTTGTTGCTGAAGCTAAAGAAAAATTAGCAGATTATGACTTATCTTCTATGAAAGCTATGGCTAATGAAGATGCTGCAAAAGAAGGAGATGTATTAATTATTACTGTTCCTTTAGCTGCTCAAAAACCTACTTTAGAAGGAATTAAAGAGTTTTGTAAAGATAAAATTGTTATGGATGCAACTGTACCTTTAGAAACTGCTATTGGTGGAAAACCATTCAGATTCATTGATTTAATGGAAGGTTCTGCTGCTGAAAGAACTGCAAAAATCTTAGAAGGTACTGGTGCAAAAGTTATTTGTGCTTTCTGTAACATTAGTAACTCTCACTTATCTAATATTCCTGAAGAAATTGACTGTGATTGTTTAATTGCAGGTGATGATAAAGAATCTAAAGAAATAGCTGCTGAAATCATTAACAAAATCCCAGGTATTAGAACTTTAGATTGTGGTATTTTAGAAAAAGCAAGAGTTATTGAAAAAATCACTCCATTATTAATTGGATTAAACATTAAATATAAATCCCATTATGGTGGACTCAGAATAACTGGTATTGACTTTGAATAGATTTATTGATTTTTATCTATTCTCTTTTCTTTTTTATTTTATTTTTATTTTTAATAATTTAGTTTATAATTTTACATATTTTGTAAAATAGTTTAATTTTTATTTTTTATTTTTATATTATTTTGGTGATTTTATGATTATTGTTATAGCTAAAGTTATTCCAAAAGAAGGTAAAGAACCTGAATTTATTAAAATTGCAAGTGATTTAGTAGATATTACTCGCAATGAAGAAAAGAATATTTCTTATGATTTAGTTAGTTCATTAGATGATAATGCTTTTTTATTTATTGAAAAATGGGAAGATATGGATGGTTTAAATCAACATCTTAACTCTGCTCACTTTAAATTCTTTGATCATTGTTCTAAAGTTTTTACTGAAGATAGTGAAATAACTGTTTATGATAGTGAAGAAATTCATTTAATGGAATAATTATTAATTGGTGTTTTAATAATTTTCCATCTTTTTTATTTAATTTTATATTAATTTAATAGTTTTAATTTATTTAATTTTAGTATTTTTATCTTATTTTATCTTATTTTATCTTATTTTATCTTATTTTTTGTTCATATGCTGTTTTTACAACTAGATTTGTGGAGTTTGTTGTTACTACTACAACAAGTTGGTATCCTGAGTTTTCACTTGGGTAAATTATTTTAAAATCGCCCTTTTGTTTAAGGTCTTCATAAAAATCCACATAATCTTCATTTAGAATTAAGTTTTTGATATAATCTCTATTAATTTCTCTTTCCATTATTCTTTTATGATAATGGGTTGTAAAACCAATTTGTTCAGAACTTAATGAACCTGCTATGAATTTATCTATAATCTTTGACATAATATCTTATTTTTTATTAAATTTAATGTAGTATTGATATATTTAGTAAACTTCATAATGGATTTTTGTTTCATCAAATCTGTCTTCTGCTTCGTATTTTTCTTTAGGATAACCTACAACGATTACAGAGAAAGGTATGATGTGTTCTGGTACATTGAAGAGTTCTCTTAAGTAGTTGGAGCGTTCTTCATCAGGGTAAGTTCCAAGCCAAACTGCTCCTAAATCTTCTTCTACTGCTTGGATTAAGATGTTTTCAGTACATGCACTCATGTCTTGCTGAATCCAATCTTCTGTTTTTTTATCTTTAACATTATTCATATTACATAATGTTATGATACAACAAGGGCTGTTATGTGCAGGTTTTGCATATTTACTCATAAGTGCGATTTTTTCAATAGCTACAGGATCTTGAACAACAATAAACTCCCAAGGTTGGGTGTTATGTGCAGAAGGAGCTTGCATTCCTGCTTTTAATAATTTTTCAATTTTTTTATCTTCAACTTCTAAATCTCTGTATTGTCTGATACTTTTTCTATTGAATAATGCATTCATAATATCCCTTTATTGTGTTATTAGTGTTTTAGTGATTTTGAATATTGGTGATTTATAATTCAAATACTTTTATATCTTCGTAAATAGGTCCTTTTGGGGTGAGTGTGCTTTTTTTAAGATGTATTTTATTTACAGTCATTTTTCCAATTTTTACATCTTTATTATCTTTGATAACTTGTTTAAGTTCGTTTTTATCTTTTTGATTTCTTGGTCTACCTATTGTGAGGTGTGATATGAACTTTTTCTCTTTTCTGAAACCTATTTTTTTGAATTCTTTGTCTAAGTCTTTTTGAAGATTTATCATTGGGTCGTTTTTAGCTATTCCTATCCAGATTACTTTGATTATATCTGGTTTTGGGAAGTTTCCACAACCTTCAATAGTTAAATCAAAAGAGGAATGATTTTTAAGAACTTTGTTAATTGCAGATTCAATTTCTTCAAGTTTATCTTCATCAACATCTCCAAAGAATTTTAATGTAAAATGCATATTTTCTTCTTTAACATATTTTACATTAGCTTTTGTTTGTTTAAAAGCATCTTGGACTTCTGAAATCTTTGGAATTAATTCTTTGTCGATTTCAATAGCTAAGAAACTTCTAACTGTTTCAGATTCTTTGATTCTCATTTAATTTTCCTCTTTTTAACTATTAGAATTATTTTATTTTATTTAATCATTTTAGTAGTTATTTTTATTAAATATTATTTTTCAACAATATTTTCTTCAATAGCTATTCCAAAATGTCTTGCATTAGTGTCAATGTATGCTTTTACTTTGTCTCCTGCTTTTAAATCTGTGACAGATACAGGTTCTTTGTTTTTATTGATTAATCTAATGGTTTCTGCATTTTGGAGTAATGATTTAATTTTCATACCTTCGAATTCTGCTTCAACAAGAATTAAAGGTCTTTTTTCAATTTTACATCTGCCTACAATTGAAGTTTTAGTGTTTCCTTCGTTATCTACAATTAAAACTTCGTCTCCAGTTTCAAGTTCGCTAAGGTATCTGGTTTTTCCACCAGGGACCATTACATAAGCTTGAACTGGACCTGCATTTACTCTAAATGGTCTTGATGCAACGTATTCACTTTCTAATGATTCACTGTGTACAAAGAACATTGATTTGGAGTATGATCCAATTAACATTCCTTCTCCAGGTTTCATCATAGTTGTTGTATCAATACAAACTCTGTCTCCAGAACCAAGAGATTTGATGTTTGTTATGGTTACATCTTCTAAAGAGTATTTTTCACTTGAGAGTGATTCGATTAGATTAGATATATCTTTAATTTGTGAGAAATCTTTTGCTTCAAAGATTACTCCGTCAGTACCTACTTCTAATGTTTCAATAGCTACTTGTGCTTCTTCAGCATCTTTTACAGCAGCTATTATTTTAACATCTTCTTTTTGTAAGTCTGCAATAATATTTTCAAGAGGGATAACTGTCCAATCTTTACCAACAAGGATTATATAGTCTACTATTTTCCCAATAGCTACTGCTAATTGTTCATGTAATTTGTCTATAATTTCAATATATGCACAAACCACTTTTCCTTCAGATTTAGCTTTTTTAGCTTCATTAATATCTTTAGAACTGTTTAAATCTTTAAGTGGATAACTAGTATCACCTTCTCCATTTATACCAATTAAATAAATGTCTGCATCCTCTTTATTTGATATAATGTTAAAGTTTCCGACTTTTCTGATATTTTCTTCATCTTTTAAATCAAGAACATAATCAATTCCAGATTCAAGTCCAGTTGTTATTAATTCTTTTTTATCATCCCAATCTTTATCAGGTGACATAATCCATGCGAATTTATTTGACAATTTTTAACCTCCTTTTGTTTTTTCAATGGTTTAAATTTAATATTTTAAATTTAATTTTTTAAATTTAATTTATTTTAATTGTTTTGTTAATATTAATAATTAATAAGTTTTATTTTTCTTTATTTTAGTTTATTTTATTTTAATTTAGTTTATTTTATTTTTCAATGATTTTTAAAGCTTCTTCAACATCTAAATCATTGTGTACAACTTCAGAAATAGCTTTAGTGATTTTTCTTGGGTCTTCTGCTTGGAAGAAGTTTCTACCGAATGCTACTCCAGCTCCACCAACTTCTAAAGAATCTCTTACCATTTCTAATAAGTCTCTATTAGTTTCTACTCTTGGACCACCTGCGATAATTACAGGAGCTAATGCACCATCAACTACTTCTTTAAATGAGTCAGGGTCACCTGTGTAGTTGGTTTTAATAATATCTGCACCAAGTTCAGAACCTACACGAGCAGCATGTTTTACCATATCTACATCATGTTCACCAGTTACTTTTGCACCTCTTGGGTACATCATAGCAAGGAGTGGAATTCCCCAGTAACTACAGGTTTCAGAGATTTCACCAAGTTCCATTAACATTTCAGATTCATTTTCAGAACCTACATTTACATGTACAGAAACAGCATCTGCACCTAATTGAATAGCTCTTTCAACAGTGGTTACAGTTACTTTTTGGTTTGGATCTGGACTTAAAGAAGTACTTGCAGATAAGTGTACAATAAGACCGATATCTTTACCGTATCCTCTGTGACCTCTTCCTACAATACCTTTGTGCATAAGTACAGCATCTGCACCACCTTGAGATATTTTCTCAATAGTTTCATCAATATTTACAATTCCTCTTATAGGACCATCTGAAATACCATGATCCATAGGAGCAATTACAGTTCTTTTAGTTTCTCTGTTTATAATTCTTTCTAATCGAATTTTTTTACCAGTTACACTCATTGTATAAACTCCATTTTTTTTAAAATGATGTTGTTATATGAATCTTAATTTTGTAGGCAATGATTCATTTTAACAATCATACATTTTATAATTATATATTTTAAATAATATAAATTAAATGGTATTTTTACTTTAATAATTTTTATTTATTAAGTCTTTTTACTTTAATACTTTTATACAAAATTTATTAAGGATGAAAATTAAATATATTCATAATTAAAAGTTTATTAATAATTATAAAATTATAGGAATTAGATTATGAATTCACAAGAATTATTTAATGAGTCTAAAATTGTGACTCCTGGTGGAGTTAATTCTCCTGTTCGTGCTTATGAACCTTATCCATTTTTTGTAAAAGAAGCTAAAGGAGCTTATATTACAGATGTTGAAGGAAATAGTTATATTGACCATTGTTTAGGTTATGGTCCTGTTTTATTAGGTCATGGTGATGACGAGGTTATGGCTGAGGTTTATGAACAGATGAAGAAGGGTACTGCTTATGGTGCACCTACTGAAAATGAAATTAAGTTAGCTAAGGAAGTTGTTAATAGAGTTCCTTGTGCTGATATGGTTCGTTTTGTAAACTCTGGTACTGAAGCTACTATGGCAGCTATTCGTCTTGCAAGAGCTTATTCTGGTAAGAAAAAGATTGTTAAGTTTGAGGGGGCTTATCATGGGGCTCATGATTATGTGCTTGTGAAATCTGGTTCTGGTGCTGCTTGTTTACCTGATTCTCAAGGTATTCCTGAAGAAACTACAAGTAATACTTTTTCTATTCCATTTAATGATAAAATGGCTTTTGCTTATTTAATGGAAGCTCATGCTGATGAGATTGCATGTGTTATTATGGAACCTGTTATGGGAAATATTGGTTGTGTTCAACCTGAACCTGGATTTTTAAGATTTGTACGTAATGTAACTAAGAGATATGGTGTTCTTTTAATCTTTGATGAAGTTATTACTGGTTTTAGAGTTTCTCGTGGTGGAGCTCAAGAATACTTTGGTGTAAAACCTGATCTTGTTACTTTTGGTAAAGTTCTTGGTGGAGGTTTCCCTATTGGTGCTTATGCAGGTAAAAGAGAAATTATGGAAATGATTGCTCCTAATGGTCCTGTTTATCAAGCAGGTACTTTTGCTGGAAATCCAGTTACAATTCAAGCTGGTCTTTCTACACTTAAAAAATTAGATTATCAATTTTATGTTGATGTTTCAAGAAAAAGTGATGAATTTAGAAAAGGCCTTATTGATATGTTAGGTGAAATTGGTCTTCAACTTCAAGTTGTAGGTCTTGCTTCTATGTTCCAAATTTACTTTAATAGAAATCCAGTTTTCAATTATGAAACTGCTAAACAATCTGATACTAAAAAGTTCATGGTTTACTTTAATGAACTTTTAAAACAAGGTATTTTCATACCTCCAAGTCAATTTGAATGTAATTTTATATCTGGTGCTCATACTAGAGAAGATTTAGAAAAAACTTCTAATGCCATTGAAATTGCACTTAAAAAAGCTTGGGAATTATAATTTTGCATAATTTAAAAATTTAGATTATTTAGATATTGATTGGATTTATAATTTAGTGATTTTTAATTTAAATTATATTTTCAATCTATTTTTTTATAATAATTTATAACTTGTTATATTTTATTTAATAATGAATTTTTTTAATTATTAAAATGTAAAAAAATAAAAAAATAAGATAATAGCTATTTAATAGCTATTATTAGAATATATTGATTTGTATTAGATAGTATAAATCTAAACGATAGAGTCCATTCCTTTTATAGCAACTAATTTTACAAATGCTGCTGCTGGATAGACTACAATATTTCCTTTGGAATATTGATCCATTGCAGCGGAAATCATTTTAGATTTTTTATCCGGGTCTTTTGCAGCTTTAGAAAGAGCTTTAGCTAAAACTTTAACTGCTTCGCCACGGTCTAATGCTCCACCATATAGATTATCATTTTCACGGATTAAATCAATTGCACTAACTTGAAGGGTTTGACCATTAACTTCAAGAGGATTTGCAGCTTGAATAACTGCATCTACAGCTGTGGTAGTTACTCCTACAACTGCATCAACATGTACGGTTCCATTACTTTGATATTCAACAATTTCTTTTGCATATTTTAAATCTTGTTGTGAATCTTCCCAGTAGAAACAGTCGTGTAATAATAACATCTGACCAGCACCTGCCGCTTGATATTCCGGTGGTTCTTGAACAGTTGGGTGTGTCATTCCATGTGGGAATACAGGAGTATAATTTTTAATAGTTCCATTTTCTAAATGAACTAAAAATGCCATATCGACAGCACCAAGTCCAGGTCTAGTTTCACTTTCATCAATAGCTAAAACAAGGATATTTTGGGAACCCTCATTTAAATTTTCTGTGAAGAAAAGTTGACCTGCAACCACTGCTAATAATCCAATTAAAATAACAAAGAGGATAGCAATAATTAATTTATTTCTTCTCATATTATCCCTTCTAAAATTTATATCTCTTTAAATATCTAATATTTGATATTTTAAAAAATAATTATT
>JAKSUE010000066.1 GCA_024409165.1 archaeon | reverse complement strand
AAAAATAAAAAATCACAAACAGCACAACAAAATTGATCCAAAAAAACAAAAAAAAACCAAAAACAACAAACACACGCTATTAAAATACAATTTAAAATAAAAAATAGAGTAATAATTGATTATTTAATATAATATGTATCCTAATAGAATAATAGAATAATAAAAAATTATTACAAACTAGCTTCAATAATAATTAAACTTTCTTTATCATCTGGATCTCCACCAGGAATATGATAAAGTTCAATAATTTCATCTTTAAGTTTATGCATGTCAATATCTACAGCATCAGAAACTAACTCACCAGTAAGTTGAAGAGAAAGTATTAAACCTTCGTAAGACTCAGGATCTTCTTCTTGTACACCTAAAACAACTCCTGGAGCAAAAACACGATTATATGATATTTCTAAAATATCATTAACTTTAACTTCATTTCTTACATATTCAATAATCTCATCAGGACTTAATACAATTTCTTTCATAATAACACCATGAGCATAAAACTAAAATAATAATAGTTAAATAAGTAAATAAGATTTAATAATTTTGATAAAAATTTCTAATTTTAAAATAATTTTATAATTTTATAATTCTAATTTTTGAATGTATAATTTAATATAATTTCTAAATTTATGATTATATATTGATTTTGTAAAAATAATAAAAATTGAAAGAAAAAAGAGAAGAAAGTACCGAAGTACTTTCTTTTAAATTATCTATTGTTTTTGGTAGGTACGTACTGCGTTATATTCGTCGTCGTACTCAATCCAAGTGGATAATCTGTCTCTGTTTTTCTCAGCATCGATTAATAAGGTACCTTTACCTTTTAAAGCGATGTCCCCTTTGTATTCAATGTATTTACCTGGGTATTCAATACCATCAGCAACAGGATTTTCGACGATTCCTTGTTCAACGAATCCTTCGAGTAATCTTCCTACTTTACCGTGGATAATGATGTTACCGTTTTTCATTTGACCTCCAGGCCAACGGTTTACGTTACCATCAATTTCAATGGTACCTTTGGTCATGTGGATACCTGCGAGAATATCACAGTCACCTTTAACACGGATTTTACCACCAGTTAAACATTCACCACATTGTTTTCCAGCATTACCGTGGACAATAATTTCTCCACCAGTCATACCTCTCCATTCACCAATGTAGGAAGCACCACAGTATTCTTTGGTGTTACCCATAATTTCGAGTTTACCACCGGACATTTCACGACCAGCGTGAGCTTCTACGTCACCGAATACAGTAACTACTCCACCAGACATTTCAGCACCAACGTGAAGGTCTGCGTTACCGTTAACGACAACTTCACCAGCACTCATTTTGCAACCGATGTATTTTACTCTACCACAGTCTCCGTTTAAAATCATTTTAACTTCAGCTGGGGATTCTGCTTCTCCTTCAACAGTGATATCAAAGTAATCAGTGATTGGGAATCTGGAGTTTCCGACAGGAACTTTGTATTCTGCAAAGTCTGCTTCAGTCCAAGCATAAATGTTATCAGTGATTAACTCATCAAATTCTAAAGCAATTGAAGAAGTTTTCTTTTGATCAAAAGTAATAGTTTTCATTAAAAACACTCTCCTTATTTAGCTTCAACATCCACACGTACAGGGTTAGGTACATAGTGGTCGTGTACTTGATAGTTTTCCCATTTTACAGAGTAATATTGAGTGAAGAAAGGCATTATACTGTCGATAATTTGTTTTTCTTCTTCTTCATATCCTATGACGTTAGTCCAGATGGTATGACTTTGTTTAGTAGCAACAATGTCTCCTTCTTTAACAACAACTTGACCATCTTTAATAGTGTAGTAAGCGTTACTGAATGCAGCTTCAACAGCTTCAGGGTTTTTAGATGCATCGAAGTCGTTAGGGTTGATGTCATATACAGCAATATCTGCGTTGTAACCAGGGGTAAGTGCACCTCTGTCTTGGAATCCGTGGATTTTTGCAGGAGCTGCTCTAGAAATAGTAGCTATGTCATAGAAGTCGTATTCTCTGTCAATAGAACCAAGACCAGTTCTTTTGGAAGCCCATTTGTGTACTTCACCATTGTCAATCATGCTCATTCTCTTATCAGCACTCATTAACCAGGAAATAATCTTAGGATATCTGATGAATGGACCTGCGTTAGGGTGGTCAGTGGTTAAACATACTTGCCATGGGTTATCAATGTGTAAGAATAATTCAAGACCAATAGCCCATTGTAAAGTACTTACTGGAGCTTTAGGGGAGTAAATACATGGAATGATACCAGCAGCGGTTTCACATTCAATGTCTTTGTTAGCCCATTTTAATCCAGAGATTTTGAATAAGTCGTATTCCATAGGAGCATCTGCAGTCATAGTAGTGGTTTCGTCGAAGGTTACTTGACCTACATCACAAGTGATGTATTTGTTTTTGTTAACAAAGTCAGCAACTTCTTCAGCACCAGATGCTGCGTCTTTCCAACTGTTACCAGTGTAAGAGTGGAATTGTAAGTGAGTACAGTGTACAGTTTGATCTCTTACGCTAGCAGCTTTGTTAGTAGATTTAGCGATGTCTTTAATAGAATCTAAAGTTGCGATAGTAGTAGGAACGTTTCCTGGGTGTCCTAAGTCGTTAGGGTGAATGTGGATAGAGTGAGGAAGTCCTAATTTTTCGTTTGCTTTAGCTAATGCTCTTACAACTTCTCTAGAAGTTACATCAAAGTATGGAGCTTTATCATCGTATCCGTGTACGTTCATACCCCAACCCCATGCTTCAGAACCACATGGGTTTACGATTTTTACACCGTATCCTTTGGAAATTCTTAAGAATGCTGCAATAAATGCTGCTAAATCATCGATTCTGTTTTCTCTAGCATATTCCATTACAAACCAATTGTTACCAAATAATGGTAATGGGTTAATATCAATGTTAGGAATAGTGTTAATTTCTTCGTGTGTGTGTTTTGCTTCTAAAGGAGGCATAGCTGCTTCACAAACAGTACCGTATCCCATTCTGGAGTATCTGTATCCAGTGGTAGGACAACTTGGGATAGAGAAACCAGCTTCAGGTCTGGTTACTTTAGTTTTTTGAGCTACTCCTCTTCTTTCATCTTCTGGTCTGTATAATCTTCCTACAACCAATTTTGGTCCTGCAACGTGAGCGTGAGGGTCTACACCAGCAGGCATTACAATTTTATCAGTAACGTCTAATACTTTAGCATCACCGGATACAGATTCAACGATTTTACCATCTTTGAAACATACATCCATTTTTTCTCCGTTTACTTCATTAGCAGGATCGTAAACAATACCATTTTTAAGTATATATTCCATTAAAATCACCTATTTATCTAAAAGACATGCGAGACCTTCGTTAGGAACGTATTTGTCTGCTACGTTAGGTTCTTCTCTGAGTTTCATTACTCTTTCTTTTAATTCACGTACAATCCATTCGTCGTCACGACAGGTTTCTGGTTTGTCGATAGCTTTTTTCATCCAGATAGGAACACCATCCATACGGTAACTGGTACCTCCACATTCTACAGAAATGAAGGATCCAGGAAGTACTACATCAGCAAGTTCAGTAGATGGTCCCCAGTGGATATCGATTTGGATAACAGGGATGTCTGCTAAGTGTTGGTTTGCTCCGTTAGGGAAGTGAGCACCAGGGTCAGCAGCAATAACCATGAAACAGTCAGGTTCTTTTCTTACGAGTAAGTCGATAGTGTTGGTTTCACCTAACATATATCTTCCGTAACCTCTACAGAAGTCTACACCAAATGCCCAACCGGTTTCGTAAGCCATAAAGATGTTGAAACCGTTTACGTTAAAGTGACCTCTCATTGGAGTAAGTCCCCATTTACTGTTAGCGTTTAAGTCTTGTACCATTTTAATTGCAATATCAATGTTTCTTTGTTTACCTAAGGTATGGGTTAAACCTAAACCGAAGAAGAGAACACCGAATTCTGCAGATTCCATTTCTTCTACTAATTCGTAGATGTCTTCAGCAGGAATTCCAGAAACAGATTCAGATTGTAATTTTTTACCTTTTAATACAGCTCTAATAGCGTTGTAGAAACCGTAGTCTCCGTTTTGTTCAAATCCAATCCATTTGTCTGAACATTTTGCAGTATCGGAGAATTTAGGGTCCATGGTAATAACAGTTCTGTCAAATCTTCCTCTTTGTCTGAAGTATCCTCTAGGGAATGCAGCGTATCTTGCTAAATGTCTTGGGTGAGAGTTCATAGCGTTACTTCCAGAGTATGCAATAACATCTGCTCTGTTTTTAACTTCACCTAAGGTTTGGATAGGGTATCCAGCATTTTGCATAGCTTGTAAACTTGGTCCGTGACAGATAGTAGCTTGGTTATCTAATACAGCACCAATATATTCACCTAATTCTACTCCTTCTTTCATACATTCAGTGGAAGTTTCAGACCATCCGTAGAATACAGGTCTTACAGATTCTGCAATGTATTTTGCAGCAGTATCAAGTGCAGTGTCCCAATCTACTTCTTCGAGTACTCCTTCTTCGTTTCTTACCATAGGTACGAGTAATCTTTGGTCCATATCTTCCATAACTTTACTTGCACCTAATCTACATGCGTGTCTTACAGCAACTACGTGACCATCTTTTACTAAGAAGTCTAAGTCGTCACAGTTACATCCACAAAATGCACAGGTACAGTTTTCTACAATGTGATCGTAATCAGTTACAGGTGGTTCATAAGTCATGATCAATCAACTCCTCCCATTTACGTCCGTTGTAAACTGGTCTTTCACCTAAGGATTCCATGTTTTCAACAACGTCGTCGTCTTCTTCATCTACGTATTTTTTGTAAACCCATCTCATTAAGTCAGCCATTAATAATACTTCTCTGTCAGTTTTTTCGACAGTAGCGTGGATACCTTTGTAAGTTGGGTCAGAACAACAGTAAGTTTCGTGGCTTGTAATAGTGTTAGCCCATGGTCCTTTACATACAAAGACAGTTCCTTGGTGAGGAGCGTCTCTGGATCTAGCAGCATTTAATACTACTTCACCATAGTCAGTTTTTACAAGAACATGGTCCCAGTTTTTAACACCTAATTTTACCATGTCACGAGGGTCCATGTAACAGGTACCAGAAGCGTTTTTGTATTCTTCTTTTAAGGTAGAACCTCTTTTCTTACAAGCTCCTTGGTAAATGTCAGAACCAGTGTTTAACATACATTTGAGGACTTGAGTAGTTCCTTCACTTTCAATTTCTAAGTCCCCGACTACAGGTTTTGCTAAATAAGTATTTGCGTAATGCATATTTCCACCTCTATTCTAACCATATAGCATCGGTAGGACAGAACATTTGACAAGTCCCACAGCTATTACATTTTTCTGGACTGAATAATTTAATAAATCCGTTTTCAACCATCATAATAGTTTCAGTAGTTTTAGAACCGTGACCACCAGCATTTTCTGGGCTGATTTTTGCATTTACAGGACATGCAATAACACAAACACCACAGCCTAAACATTTATCTTGATCTACTTTAAGTTCCATTAATAATCACCTAGTTAATATAAATTAATTAGTTTTTTAAAGCTTCGAATGCTTTAATCCAAGATTTTGAACTAGTTGGAGTGTAGTCAATAGCAGTTCTAGTGACGGTAATTGCATCGTTAGGACATAATTTAGCACATGCACCACATTTGATACAGTATTCGTCTTTAGCAACTAATTGAGTTCCTTTGTCTCCAGGACCAGTTGATTTAGGGAATGATAAAACATTACATGGACATACATCGATACATGCACCACAAGTACCACATTTTTCGGTGTCGATTACTAAGTCACCTTTAAATGCTTGTTTTACTTTAGCAGCGCCTGCAGGACATACTCCTTCACACCAACCACATTTAATACAAGTTTCACTGTCGATAATTGCATTACCAGTGATTGCAGCTTTAGCTGGGTCAAGGTCGTATTCGCCGTAGGAACAAGATCTACATACTGCTTTAATAGCGTCAACAGGACATGCTTTTTTACATACAAGACAGTATACACATTTTTCTTTGTCTACAACAATAGATTCTTTACCAGTTTCTGGGTCTACAACAATAGCTTCAGCAGGACATAATTCTGCACAAGCACCACAGTAGAGACATGCGTCTTCATCGATTTCGATTTCACCAGTAACTAAGTCTGCTCTGTTAGGTAATTTTCTGTCAATAGTAATTGCTTCTCTTGGACAGACAGATTCACATTTTTTACAGTAAAGACATGCGTCTTCATCAATTTTAGCATCAGTAACTAAACTTGGGTAAGTTTCAATATCTTTAGTTGATACACCTTCAATAGCGAGATCTAAAGCAGCTGCAGGACATACTCCAGCACACATACCACAGAGTACACATTTGTCTTCAGCAATGTCTAATTTTGCTTTTTCTGCAAGTTCGTTAGTAGCTAATTCAAAATTTTGAGCAATTTTTTCATGACCACTGAAATAAGTACCAGAATATTTACCAAGTTTACGTTCGATTGGAGCTACATCACTGAGGGTAATAGCTTCTACAGGACAAGTTGCTTCACAAAGTCCACAGCCAATACAAACATGATCTTTGAAAGATAAAATTCTGCCTTCATCTGCTGATCTTTTTATATTGAAGTCTTTTCCTTCAATTTCTTTAACATTTTTGACCATTTTATACCTCCAAAATTTTTATTGAATTTGTTGGGCAACTTTCAACACACACAAGACAGCCACAACAATAAAGGGGGTTTATTTGGGCTTTCAATGAATCCATATCAATGGATTTCACTAAACACAAATCTACACATAATCCACAGCCAATACATGAATTAGTAACCTTTGCATCATAATGATTCTTAGAGAATATTGATACAAAAGTACGAATAGTATCTACATCATCAAATAAAACATTGAAAATAGCTAATAAATCCTTATTAGAACAATCCAATATTGTCTTAGCAAGTTCAATTGATTCATAGGATAAATTTCTACCATTAAGGTAATGAGAAATTGTAGATCTATCAACACCAATTTCATTTGAAATCTCTTGTTGAGATAAACCTTTCTTCCTAAGCTCAATCGCTGCTAAATATTTAATTCCAGATACTATATGTTTCGGCATACATTCACCATGTGTAACATGTATATATTTATATTATTATTAATATAAAGGCACCCTAAAACACACAAATAGAAACTTATATATACTATTGTGTAGTAACAACACATAATTAAAATAATAAAAACAACTAAAAATAAACCAAAAATAAAAAATAATAATAAATATAGCAAAAATAATAAAAAATATAAAAATAAAAATTATAAAAAAATATCAAAATGCAAATAAATTCATATCGTAAAAAAAGCCCAAAATGGCCTTTTTAAAAAATCATGAAAAAATGTGTAGTAACTACACATATTATAAAAAATATGAAAAAATTTAAAAAAAATTAAAAAAACTTACTAAAAAAAATGAAAGAAAAAATGAAAGAAAAAAATTATAAATTAATTATAAGATTA
>JAKSUE010000065.1 GCA_024409165.1 archaeon | reverse complement strand
TTGTAAATCAACTTTTAACTGAAATGGATGGTCTTGAAGAATTAGAAGATGTAGCAATCATTGCAGCTACTAACCGACCTGATATTATTGATGCAGGACTCATGAGACCTGGTAGATTCGATAGACACATCAAAGTTGACACACCTAACTATGATTCCAGACTCAAAATCTTTGAAGTCCATACTAAAGACATGCCTCTTGCAAAAGACGTAGATCTTCAAAAACTTGCTAAAAATGCAGAAGGATACGTTGGTGCTGATATTGAAGCAGTATGCCGTGAAGCAGCTATGTTAACTTTAAGAGATAATCTTGATGCTGAAGAAATCACTATGGATTACTTTGATAAAGCAATGGAAAAAGTAAAACCTAAGCATGAAGAAGATAATTTAATACAATACTTATAAATTAATTATCTCTTAAATAATCATTCTTAAATAATTATTCATTGCCATTATATCACATATTTAATTATTTAAGATTTAATTGGTTGGTATTTAATCCCTTTACTCACACACTATAAAATCCTTACTTATATTAAATACCAACCAATAATATAATAAAGTCATATTATATTTATATCATAAATTGATATCAATCATGTCATATTTATCTCATAAAATAACTTTAAACATTTTAAAACCTCTGTTTAGAGTATAAATAACCTCTAAAACACAAAACATAAAAAATAATTAGATAAACTAGGTTTTTCCTAGTTTTATCTTTTTATTGAATTCTTTTTTTTAATTCATTAACTACTTTTTTAAGTCTATTTTTTCTTTATTTTCTTTAATATTTATTATATTTGAATTGTAAATTAGTATATAATTAATAATTACTAATAAAATTAATATTAAATTTTAATTTATTCTAATTTAAGATTAAGGAGTGTTTTTATGGATGAACATATTATAGAAGCTCTTGGTAAAGCGAAAGTTGTAATCAGAGATGGAAAAGTAGTTGAAGTAGGAGAACCTATAATTGAATTTTGTCCTTTATTTTTAGATCACAGAGATATTAAAACATTAAATAAAGATATAATTCAGGAAAATATGCAATTTAGAGTTGATGATTTTGGAATGTGTAAAAAGAATCGTCAATTAAAAATGAAAGACTTTTTAGCTTTTGGAATCTCTGAAACCCTCTGTACTCTTCTTAGAGAAAACATAATTGATTGTGCAGTTATGGTTTGTGAAGGTTGTGGAACTGTAATTGTAGATAGTCCTGAACTTTCTCAAGGTGTTGGAGGAAGAGTATCAGGTCTTGTAAGTACTACTCCAATTCCTGAAGTAATTGAAGCAATAGGTCCTAATAATGTTGTGGATAGGGAAAATGCATCTATAAATCAAGTTGAAGGAGCAAAACTTGCTCTTAAAAATGGTTTTAATAAAATAGCTATTACTTTAGCTAATCCAAATGATGCAATTGAACTTAGAAAACTTGAAAAAGAGCTTAATGAATCTAATAATGAAAAATCCAATGATTTAGTTGAATTCTATTTATTTGCAGTTCATACAACTGGTTTATCAAGAGAAGAATCAGAAATTATCTTTGATTATTGTGATGTAGTAACTTCTTGTGCATCTAAACATCTTAGAGATATTGCAAATGAAAGAAAATCATTTTCTGTAGGTCAATCTATTCCTATCTTTGCAGCTACAGATATCGGAGAAAAATTCTTAAAATTAAGATTAGATGCAATTGGTGGTCCAAAACCTAAAAAAGACAATCCTAAATTACCTTATCCTTTAATTTAAGGTGTGATTTATGGTTTATGATTCAGATTCAGAAAAGCCTGTTTTTTCAATTGAAACAAGAGTTGCAGGGGCATATTACTATTATTTTAATAAAATTGCTTATAAAACAGTTGAGAACTGGACTTTTGTTAGATTAGAACCAGAACCTACTAATCCTTATGATAAATTTGCTATTAAAGTTTTATTGAGTGGGGAACTTATGGGTTATGTACCTAAAGGTTTAAGTTCTATAATTTTTAATATTCTTAAAAATAAAGAGTTTCATTTAGAAGCCTATATTAAATTAGGTGATAATGAAAAGGGTGAACATAAGAGGTCTGATTGGGAGTTTATTTTAGTAATTATGGCGTATAAATATTGATTTATTTTTAATATGCTCTTTTTTATTTTTATCATTATTTTTAAATTTTTAGTTTTTTATTCTCATTATTTTTATTATTATTTTTATTCTCATTTTTTATTATTTTTAGTAATTGTTTCATAATATACTTATGTTCGCATACAATTAAATAGTTAGTTTTATATAGAACAAATTAACAATATAATATTACTAATAAACTTTTGAATCAAAACTCGATGGTTTTAACCGAACGGAGGTGAAAATATGGTAGTTTACGAATGTATGCATTGTGAATATAAATTCGATTCTGAAAAAGGTGATGCTCAATACAACATCGCTCCTGGAACCACTATTGACAAAATGCCTGATGATTGGGCTTGTCCTGAATGTGCTGCTTTAGGTAAAGATGCTTTTGTTGCAATTGATGAATAGATTAATCTATTGTAGATTTTAATTTATTCTTAATTTTTCTTTTTATTTTTTATTTTTTATTTTATTATTAAATTTAATTTAATTCAATTTAATTCAATTTAATTTTATTTGTTTTTTTATTACTAATCTTGTTATTTTTTAAAAATAGAATATTTAAAATAATGAAAAAAAGAAAATAGAAAAAAGAAAATAGAAAATAGGAAATAGAAAAAAGAAAAAATAAAGGAATGAAATAAAATTATTTCATTGCTTCTTCTACAGCTACAGATACTGCTACACTTGCTCCAACCATTGGGTTGTTTCCCATACCAATTAATCCCATCATTTCTACGTGAGCTGGTACAGAGGATGAACCTGCAAATTGTGCGTCTGAGTGCATTCTACCCATGGTATCAGTCATACCGTAGGATGCAGGACCTGCTGCCATGTTATCTGGGTGTAAGGTTCTTCCGGTTCCTCCACCAGATGCAACTGAGAAGTATTTTTTACCTTGTTCAATACATTCTTTTTTATAGGTAGCTGCAACAGGGTGTTGGAATCTGGTTGGGTTTGTGGAGTTTCCTGTGATAGAAACATCAACAGATTCGAGATGCATAATTGCAACTCCTTCTCTTACATCATTTGCACCGTAACATTTTACTTTAGATCTTTCTCCATCAGAGTAAGCTTTTTCTCTTACAATTTTAAGTTCTCCAGTAAAGTAATCGTAATCAGTTTCAACATAAGTGAATCCATTAATTCTTGAAATGATTAATGCAGCATCTTTTCCTAAACCATTTAAAATAACTCTTAATGGTTCTTTTCTTACTTTATTTGCAGAGTTTGCAATTCCAATTGCTCCTTCTGCTGCTGCAAAACTTTCGTGTCCTGCTAAGAATGCAAAACAATCACTATCTTCAGATAATAACATAGATGCGAGGTTTCCATGTCCTAAACCTACTTTTCTGTTATCTGCTACACTTCCAGGAATACAGAATGATTGTAAACCTTCACCAATGTATTTTGCAACTTCAGATGCTTTAGTACATCCTTCTTTAATAGCTATTGCTGCACCTACAGTATAAGCCCAACATGCATTTTCAAAACAAATTGGTTGAACATTTTTAACGATTTCATAAACATTAACACCTTTTTCATCACAAATAGCTTTTGCTTCTTCAAGGTCTTTTATACCATGGTTGTTAAGAACAGGTATAATTTGGTCAATTCTTCTATCATAACTTTCAAATAAACTCATACTATCCTCTCCTATTCTTTCCTTGGGTCAATTGTTTTGACTGCATCGTCAAATCTTCCGTATTTACCACTTGCTTCTTCAATAGCTTTTATTGGATCCATTCCATTTTTAATATTGTCCATCATAATTCCAATATTAACATATTTGTATCCAATAATTTCATCATCTTCATCTAAACCGATTTCCATGATATATCCTTCTGCAAGTTCAAGATATCTTGGTCCTTTTAAATTAGTACTGTAAATAGTACCTACTTGACTTCTGTGACCTTTTCCTAAATCTTCAAGACCTGCACCAATTGGAAGTCCACCTTCTGAAAATGCAGATTGAGTTCTTCCATAAACAATTTGTAAGAATAATTCTCTCATAGCTGTGTTAATAGCATCACAAACAAGATCTGTATTTAATGCTTCAAGAATAGTTTTTCCAACTAAAATCTCACCAGCCATTGCTGCAGAATGAGTCATACCAGAACATCCAAGAGTTTCAACTAAAGCTTCTTCAATAATACCTTCTTTAACATTTAAGGTTAATTTACAAGCTCCTTGTTGAGGTGCACACCAACCGACACCATGAGTTAAACCAGAAATGTCCTTAATCCCTTCAGATTTAATCCATTTACCTTCTTCAGGTATTGGTGCACATCCATGATTTGCACCTTTTGCAACTTTACACATATTTTCGATATCTTTTGAATATATCATTTTTTCAATTCCTTTATAATTATAAAAGTAATATTTAAACTAATGTTTAAAACTAATGTTTAAAGATATTTTTTAAACTAATACTATCTTTATTTTTTAATTATATTATATCTTATGATTATTAATCAACATTGTCACATTATTTTTATCCCATTATTTGTCTTTTAATGTATAGTTTACCATATATTAAAGCTTTATTAATAAAATAAACCCTTACAAATACTTTATTTTAAATTTTAATACAAAAAGTTTATTAATAAGCTAAAATAAACATTAATTTAATTGTTTAGTTTTATTATATTGAATTATCTAAAATTAATAAATTAAATAAAAATAAATTTAATAACTTATTAGGTTTATGAATTTACATGGGATAATAAATTTATTTTTTATAATTCAATAAAAACTCCCCCATTACTTATTAACAAATATTACTATTCAATTTTAGTATATTGTGATAATATGTATAAAATAGATAAATTAACATTAAATAACATTTTAGCTAATGATTATTTAGCTAATAAATTTAATTTTAAAAATGAAAATAAAATTAAAGATAAAAATAAGGATAATATGAAAAATAACGCTAATCTATTTAATTTAAACGATTTAAATGATACTCAATTGGATTTCGATGAAGAGTATAAAGCTAAAATTTTAAATTCTTTTAAAGATTGTATCTTAATTAATCCTAAAGAAATTTTAGAATTTGTATTAGCTAATGATTCTTTAGATGAAATTCCAAAAGCAGTTGCTTTATTTAAAAAGTATTATCCTGATGTTGATTATTATTTAAAGTTTATATTTGATCCTGATTGTCCTGAATTTCCTCATTTAGTTATGTATATTCTTGAATATCAAGGTTCTTTTAAGGAAAATCTTCCTACTTTATTGTCTATGAAGAGAGAACTTCGTAAATTTGATTTTTCTAATAATCATTTTAAGAATTGTTTTTCTATGGATTTGTGGTAATATGGTTTTTAATTGGGATTTATTTTCGGATGTTGCTTTTCATTTGAAAGATTATTCAGATAAAGAAGAGTATTTGCGCTCATCTGTAGGACGATTTTATTATGCTGCTTTTGGTTTAACTAAAGATTACTATGAAAAGACTCATCATAAAGTTGTTCCTCATGTAGGAGCTCATAGTTTTCTTATTAATTCTCTTTTAGATTCTGTTTATGATGAGGAAGTAGAATTAGGAGAACATTTAAGAGAATTAAAAAATTATAGGGTTAATTCAGATTATAATAATAATTTTAATAAAAATTTTGTAAATACTGCTCAAAATATTTATATTTTATTAAGGAATTTGATTAATTTTTTAAATAAAAATCCTGTAGTTCCTAAATTTTAATTTAAATTTTTATCTTTATTTTTTTATTTTTATTTTCTTTATTTTTTTATTTTTTCATTAATTAGTGGTTATTTTTTTATTAAGTAATGTCTATTTTAACTTCTTTTTATGATTTGCACCAAAATTTATTAATATTATAATTTTTAGATATAATATTTTATTTTAGATAATTTAAATTAAATTTAGTAATTTAAATTTAGTAATTTATATTCATTTATTAATTAAATAATTAATTTAATTTATCATATGATGTATTTAAGGTGTTTATATGACTCAAATGACTGAAGCTAAAAAAGGTAATATTACTCCTGAAATGGAAATTGTGGCTAAATCAGAAAAGATTGATGTGGAGAAAATTCGTTTAGGAGTCGCTAAAGGAACTATTGTTATACCTAAGAATGTTTTAAGAGATACTGATGCTTGTGGTATTGGTAATGGTTTAACAACTAAGGTTAATGCTAATATTGGTTCCTCTAGTAAAATTGAAGACATCGACCTTGAACTTAAGAAAGCTAAAATTGCTGTGGAATTTGGTGCAGATGCTGTTATGGATTTAAGTACTGGTCCAAATTTACTTGAATTTAGAAAAAAGATTATGTCTGCTATTGATGTACCTATTGGAACTGTTCCAATGTATGAAGCAGGTGTGATTACTTTAAATAAAGGTAATGAAATTATTGATATGGATGAAGATGATATCTTTAAAGCTATTTTAAATCAAGCTAAAGATGGTGTTGACTTTATGACTCTTCATTGTGGAGTTAATAAAGATGTAGTTAATAAATTACAGAATCAGAATCGTGTTATGGGTATTGTGAGTAGGGGAGGAACTTTCCTTGCTTCTTGGATTTTACATAATGATAAAGAAAATCCTTTATTTAAGAATTATGATTATTTACTTGAAATTGCTTTAGAATATGATATTACTCTTTCACTTGGAGATGGATTACGTCCTGGTTGTCTTAGTGATGCAAGTGATACTCCTCAAATTCAAGAGCTTGTTACTCTTGGAACACTTGTTAAAAGGGCTCAAGATGTGGGTGTTCAGACAATGGTTGAAGGACCTGGACATGTACCTCTTAATCAAGTTAGGTCTAATATGGAAATTCAAAAAACTTTATGTTATGGAGCTCCATTCTATGTTTTAGGACCTATTGTAACAGATTTAGCTCCGGGTTATGATCATATTAGTGGTGCTATTGGTGGTGCAATAGCTGCTTGTAGTGGTGCTGACTTTTTATGTTATGTAACTCCTGCTGAACATTTAACTTTACCTTCTCTTGAAGATGTAAAAGAAGGAGTAATTGCAAGTAAAATTGCTGCTCAATCTGCAGATGTTGCATTAGGATTAGATATTGCTTGGGATAAAGAAAGACAAATGTCTAAAGCAAGAAAAGAATTTAACTGGGATAAACAGTTTGATTTGGCTTTTGATACTGTAAAACCTCGTCATTATAGAAATAAATGTAAGTTAGATGATGATGAGATGTGTGCAATGTGTGGAGAATATTGTGCTGTTAAAATAGCTAAAGGTGATTTTTAAACATTTTTAAATATATTAAAATATATAGTTAATATAAAGCATAATAAATCAAAAGTTATGGAGAGAGACTATGAAATATGCAGAGCTTGTGAAAGTTTATGAAGATTTAGGTGCAACTACTAAAAGATTAGAAAAAACAGCTATTTTAGCAGA
>JAKSUE010000064.1 GCA_024409165.1 archaeon | reverse complement strand
TATTTATTAGCTGGAAGAGCTATTCAATTACTTGACTGGGAGAATAATCATCAATATTGTGGAAGATGTGGTGCTAAAACTGTAGATTCTAAATGGGAAAGAGCTAAAGTATGTCCTAAATGTGGATTTAGAAGTTTTACACGGATTTCTCCTGCAATTATTACAACTATTATTAAAGAAGATGTTGATGAAGATGGAAATGTTGAGAATAAATTATTGATGGCTACTCATTCTTATCATAAAGTTAAGAAACCTGCTCTTCTTGCAGGATTTATGGAAGTTGGAGAGACTATTGAGGAAGCAGTTCATAGGGAAGTTAAAGAAGAAGTTGGAATTGAAATTAAGGATTTAAAGTACTTTGGAAGTCAATCTTGGCCTTATCCTAATTCATTAATGATTGCTTTTACTTGTAAATACGAATCTGGAGAAATAAAAATCGATAATCATGAGATTGTTGATGCTAAATGGTTTAAGAAAGATGAAATTGAATTTATAGATTCAAATATTTCTATTTCATCACAATTAATTAAGAATTTTATTGAAAATTATTAAAAATATAATTTAAAATTTTAATAAAAATAGTGAAAATATTAATTAAATATATAAATTTAATTAAACAAATATAATAAGGTACTATAATTATAAGGTGCTTAAATGTCATTTCAAGAAAATAAAATGTTAATCATGCCAGCTGTAGATATTAAAAATGGTAAATGTGTACAGCTTGTTCAAGGAAAACCTGGAAGCGAAATGGTTCAAATTGAGAATCCTGAGAAAGTAGCTAAACAATGGGAAGATATTGGTGCTGAGACAGTTCATGTAATTGATTTAGATGGTACTATCCATGGAAATAACAGTTTTCCTGTAATTAAAAACATATTAAAAGAATTATCTGTTCCTATCCAACTTGGTGGAGGAATTAGAAGTGTTGAATATGCTAAACAACTTTTAGATTTAGATATTGAAAGATTAATCATTGGAACTATGGGTATTGAACATCCTGAAACTATTGAAGAACTTTCAAATGAATATGGTTCTGATAGAATCATGATTTCTTTAGATAGTAAAGATAATAAAGTTGTTATTAAAGGATGGCAAGAAAAAATCGATAAAAGCCCATCTGAACTTTCACAAGAATTTAAAAACCGTGGAGCAGGAAGTATCTTATTTACAAATGTAGATGTAGAAGGATTACTTGGGGGATTTTATACAGATCCTGTACGTGAACTTAAAGATTCTGTAGATATCCCAATAGTCTATTCTGGAGGAGTTACTAATATTGAAGATATTAAAAAACTCAATGAAACTGGAGTAGAAGGAATTGTAATTGGTTCTGCACTTTATAAAAACAAAATTGACTTGAAAGAAGCATTAAAATATCAAAATAGAAAATAAAAATTAAAAAAAATAGTTTACTAGTGAACTATTAAAAAAATAAGAAATAAATTAAAAATAAAAAATAAAATATCAAAGAGGATAAAGTATGAAAGTAATGGCAACAGGAACATTTGATATTTTACATCCTGGACATGTATTATTCCTTGAAAAAGCAAAAGAACTTGGAGGAGAAGATGCTGTTCTTGCTGTAGTAATAGCTAAAGATTCAACAGTTGAAAGAAGAAAAAGAATACCAATTATACCAGAAGATCAAAGAGTACAAATGGTAAAAAGCTTAAAACCTGTTGATGAAGCATATCTTGGTTATGAAGGAGATATGTTTAAAATTGTAAATGAAATTAAACCAGATATTATAGCTATTGGATCTGACCAAGACCATGACGTTAAAAAACTTCAAGAAGCATTAGATAAAAGAGGAATCAATGCAAAAGCTATGAGAGTTAATGATTATATGTTTGGTGAATTAGATAGTACTTGTAAAATTATCAAAAGAATCAAACATACTGATTTTAAAGATAAAACTGGAGAAATTGACTAATAATCAAATCCAATAAACTAACGAAATCATAATTATAAAATAATTACAAAATTAAATAAAAAAGGAGATTAAAAATGGTTGATGTAGCAATTGTAGGTGGAAGTGGATACACTGGTGGAGAATTAATTAGAATTCTTTTAAACCACCCTGAAGCAGAAATTGTAGATATAACTTCAAGAAAATTAGATGGACAAGAAGTACATAAAACTCATCCTCATATAAGAGATTCTGGTCTTGTATTTAAAAATAAAAGCCCAGATGAACTTGATGCAGATATTATATTTGCTGCAACTCCACATGGAGCATCTATGAAAATTGTTCCAGATTTACTTGAAACTGGAGCTAAAGTAATTGATTTAAGTGGAGATTACAGATTCACAGATATTGAAGTTTATGAAAAATGGTATGGAATTAAACACACTTCAGATTTAAAAGGTGTTTTTGGACTTCCAGAGATTCACAGAGAAGAAATTAAAAAAGCAAATCTTATTGGAAACCCTGGTTGTTTTGTTACAGGAGCTATTTTATCAGGATATCCATTATCAAAAGCAGGATTAGCTGATAGAATGATTTTTGATTCTAAAACTGGTGTAAGTGGAGCTGGAATTAGCCCTACAACTTCAACTCACTATCCAAATATTGGAGATAATGTAAACCCTTACAAACCAACTGCACATAGACACACACCTGAAATCCAACAAGAACTTGGAGCATTCTCTGATGTAAAAGTTTCATTCACTCCTCACTTAGTACCTGTAAACAGAGGAATCTTAACAACTAACCACTGTTTCTTAAACAAAGATGATGTAACAAGTGAAGAAATCTTAGAAATCTACCAAAAAGAATACAAAGACGAACCATTTGTTAAAGTCTTAGAAGATGGTGAAATCCCACGTTTAAGCAGTGTTCGTGGATCTAACTATGCACACATTGGTTGTTTTGAAATTGATAACACAGGAAGACTTGTTATTGTTTCAGCTATTGATAACCTTGTTAAAGGTGCATCAGGTCAAGCAGTCCACAACATGAACATCATGTGCGGATTTGATGAAAAAGCTGGATTAACAATGTTTGGTTTACACCCTTAAGGGTTAAACCACATCATTCCATAACATCATCAGTAATCAAAACAATATAGTAAAAAATAAGTCAAAAAAGTCAAATAAGTTAAATAATTCAAAAAATAATTAAAACAAAACGATAAAATGAAAACACTAATCATATACTACTACAATAAAAAGAACATTAAAATTGTTGCAGAAACATTAGCAAAAGAATTAGAATGTTATATTTGCGAAGTAAAAGATTTAAAAAATAGAAAAGGATTCAAAAACAGACTGACTGCAAATATAGATTCATTCAGAGAAGCTAAAACTGAAATCTATCCTCCAAAATTAGATTTAGAAGAATATGACTTAATCTACTTTGGAACTCCTGCCCAAGCAAATAATCCTGCACCTGCAATAATAACTATGATTGACAGATGCGACTTAAGAGGAAAAGATGTAATACTCTTTGCAACAATGGCAAGTTCTGGAGGAGAATCTGCAATTGAAACCATGAAGAAAAAAATCACATCTCGTGGTGGAAGAGTAATTGAAACATTCACATTAAAAACTAAAGGTATGGAAGAAGAAGATGTTATAAGAAGTACAGAATCTCTTATTAATCAATTAGATTTACAAATGTATAGTTCTTATTAATATAATATCCTTACTAAACATCTTTACTTTTTTTAATACTTTTTACTTTTTAATTATTTATTTTAACTATTTTTTACTTTTTAGTTAATAAATTAATAACTAAATTAATAAATTAATAATTAATTATTTATTCTAATATAATAAACGAAGGTGCAAATAAAAAATGTTTGAAAAAATTATGGATAATTATAAAGTTTTAATTATAGTTCCATTTATTATTGCCCTTTTATCTTTATCACTTATTGCTATAAATGGTTTTGATTATGGTATTGACTTAAGAGGTGGTTCTCAAGCAGACTTTGAATTAATAGGTAGTGCTACCACTGCAGATGTAGAAAATGCCTTAAAAACTAATTTACATGCAAGTGACATAAAGGTAATGAATAGTGATAATAAAAAAGTCACAATTGAAACCGATACTAGTGCAAGTGCACTAGAATTTACAAATGCACTAGATGGAAAAGCTAAATTAGTCACTTATAACACAATTGGACCTGTTTTAAGTGATGAAGCTATGGATCAAATTTACATAGCAATGATTTTTGCTTTTATATTTATGGCAGTTACTGTTTTTGTAGTATTTAGGGAATTTGTTCCATCAATCGGAGTTATTTTAGCTGCATTATTTGATATAATTATTGCAGTTGGTGGAATGAGTTTATTCCATATTCCATTATCTATTGCATCAGTTGGTGCATTATTAATGCTTATTGGTTACAGTGTAGATACAGATATCTTACTCACAACAAGACTTTTAAAAAGAAAAGAAGGAACTGTTATTGAAAGAGCAAAAGCTGCAATGAAAACTGGACTTACTATGTCTATTGCTGCAATTGTTGCAATGGCTATCTTATACATTGTTACTATTTTATTCATGCCTAAAGCAACCACTTTAAGTAATATTTCTGCTGTATTAATAATCGGATTATGTGGAGATATAATTACAACTTGGTTAATGAACTTAGGTATTCTTAGATGGTATATCGAAAGAAAACAAGCTAAAAAACAAGAAAAATACTTAAATCTTAACGATAATTCTAAAGAATCTAAAAAAGACAAAGATAAAGAGTCTAAAGATTTAAAAGAATCTAAAAAAGATAAAAAATCTAAGAAGAAAAATAAAAATAAAAAGAAAAAATCCTCTAAAAAAGGTAAAAAGAAAAAAGGAGGAAATTAGATGAGTAGAGCAACAAAACAATTCTTTAGAGATAAAAGAGTAATTTTACTTATTGTCCTTCTTTTAATAAGTATCATAAGTATTAGTGTTATAGGAATTGAACAAGGTCTTGACTTAAAAGGCGGATCTTCTCTCCAATTACAATTAGACCATCCGGTAGATAAAGCTACAATGGATATTGTAACATCTGTTTTAGATAAAAGACTTAACCTTTATGGAGTAACTGATGTAAAAGTCCGTTCCAGTGGAAATCAGATGGTAATAGTCGAAATGGCTGGAAAGTCACCACAAGAAGTTGAAAAGCTGATTGGAAATCCAGGTAAGTTTGAAGCTAAAATTGATAACCAAACTGTTCTTACAGGAGTAGATGTAGCTAATGTTAAAAGTCCTGAAGTAGACAGTCAAGGTGGATGGCATGTTCCATTTGAACTCACTACAGAAGGAGCTAAAAACTTTGCTGCCGCTGCAAAAGGTAAAGGTGGACATGAAGTAGTCATGTACTTAGATGGTAAAGAAATCGATAAAGACCATCCAACTTTATCTGAAGAACTTGCAAGTGGAGAACCTGTTACTGAAATTGAAGTAACTGGTGGAGCTGAAGATCAAGCAGCAGCAAAAGAAGAAGCAAATGCTGTTTATACTGTTCTTAAAACTGGTTCATTACCTGTAAAATTAAAAGTTATTGGTTCTAATACAGTCTCACCAGAATTAGGTCAACAATTCGCTCTTGGTGCATTAATTGCAGGTTTCCTTGCAATCTTAGGTATTTCTGCAGTAGTATTCTTAAGATATAGAAGAGCTGTTCTTGCAGTCCCTATTCTCTTAACCACATTCTCAGAAATCATAATTATCCTTGGAGTAGCATCATTAATCCATTGGAATATGGATTTAGCAGCTATTGCAGGGCTTATTGCATCTGTAGGTACAGGAGTTGACGACCAAATCATTATTACAGACGAGGTATTAAACCACGACTCAGAATCTACAAGACACAGAAGAACAAGAACACAAATGAATGTGAAAAATGCATTATTCATCATTTTCGCATCTGCAGGTACCTTAATTGCAGCTATGTTACCATTAGCATACGTAGGATTTGCAAGAGGTAGTAGTGGTATCGGTACAATCGCAGGTTTCGCATTTACCACAATTATCGGTGTTCTCATTGGTGTATTCATTACAAGACCAGTATATGCTAAATTCATTGAATTATTCATCTCTTAGATAATAATTCAATCATATACAATTGTATAAAATACACAATACAAAAAAAATAAAAGACAAAAATAAACAATAAAAATATATAATATTTGAAGTAATTTACTTCAAATATCTTTTTTTCTTTTTTATTTATTAATAAAATAACATAATATAATCTGATATAACCTGATATAACCTAACACAATATATCAAAATATAATTCTACAAAACTAAAAAGGATGATAAAATGGCAATTATAATTGGATCTGGTGCTGGAGGAGCAACTGTAGCAAAAGAACTTGCAATAGCTAATATACCAGTCACAATAATTGAAAAAGGCCCATATGTAGAAAGTAGTGATTCTTTTAAATACTATGATGCTAACCCAGAAGGTATGGATTTACTTAAAACAACCTGTGTTGGAGGTTCTACAAGCGTCTCAATGGGAAATGCAGTAAGATCTCTTGAAGAAGAGTTAAAAGAAATAGATATTGACATATCCCAAGAATATAATGAATTAGAAACTGAATTAAATATCCATGAAATGGACGATGAACACATAGGAAAAGGAACACAAGCATTCTTAGATGCATCAAAAGAATTAGGTCTTGAAGCTAAAAAAATGCCGAAATTCATCATAGACGATGAATGTCAAATATGTGGAAAATGTGCATTTGGATGTCCAACAGATGCAAAATGGACCTCAAAAAATTACATTGACATTGCAAAAGACAATGGTGCTAAACTCTTAACAAACACAGAAGTTATTGAAGTTATATATGAAAATAATAAAGTAAAAGGTGTAAAAGTAAAAACCATTAATAAAAAAGAAGAAAATGGAAAAAATGAAAAAAATAAAGAAGAAACAGAAATAGAAAAAATAATTTACGATGACTTAATAATCTTATCAGCAGGAGCTATAAACTCTGCAATTATCCTTGAAAACTCAAATATTGATGCTGGAAACTCATTATTCATGGATGGATTTGTAACAATGGGAGGAGCATTAAAAGATATTAATTTTGATAGAGAAGTCCAAATGAATGCACTTATAAAAACAGAACACTTTGTACTCTCACCACACTTCTCAACATACATCACACAACAAATCAACAATCCAAACATAGAAAACAAAGATATCCTCAGTATCATGATTAAAATCCCTGATGAAGGAATTGGAAGTGTAAAAAAAGGAATTGTTAAAAAAGAAAACACAATACAAGATATCCAATACATAGCAGAAGGTTGTTCAGTTGCAGGAGCAATCCTCGAAAAAGCAGGAGTTGACCCAAACACAATCATCTCCACAATCTATAGAGGAGCCCACCCTGGAGGAACCGCACCAATTGGAAAAGTTGTAGACAATAACTTAAAAACAAAAATCAACGGATTCTATGTATGTGATGCAAGTGTTATCCCAAAAGCACCTGGAGCACCACCAATCCTATTAATCATGGCATTAGCTAAAAGATTATCAAAACATTTAATTAAAGATATTTTAAGTAATTAAATATTTTAAGTAATTAAATATTTTAAGTTAATTCTTAAAATATCTATTAAATCCGATCTTGTTGTTTTCAGAGCATTGGTTCTTA
>JAKSUE010000063.1 GCA_024409165.1 archaeon | reverse complement strand
AAATTTTAAAAAAAATAGTCAAAATAAAAAGAATATAAAAAATAATATATAAAAAAAGGAATAAAAATTAAAATAATTAATAAAAAGAGGTTAATTATGCAAAAGAAATGGAAAATCACAATTACTGCAATAATTATCATATTAATTGCAATAATTGGATGTACAATATGGTATGCAGAAGATTATTATCATGCAGATTCCTCTGTAAATCAATATTTTAATAAAAGTGGTAATGTTTCTGTGATTGAAACTGATGAAGGATTATTTGTAGACGGTCCTGGAAATGAAAGTGCAGTTATATTCTACCAAGGTGCTAAAGTAGAACATACAGCTTATCTCCCAGGAGCATATAAATTAGCATCAAAAGGAGTAGACTGTTTTTTAATAGATATGCCCTTTAAATTAGCATTCTTTGGAGAAGGAAAAACAGACAATATTATTAAAAATTATAATTATACTCATTGGTATATGGCTGGACATTCATTAGGCGGTTTAATGGGTGCAAATTATGCATCAGAACACAATACTATTGAAGGAGTAATCCTACTTGCAGGATACTCAACTTATGATTTAAAAAATAAAAACCTCAAAGTATTGTCTATTTATGGAACTAAAGACACAAAACTCAATTTAGAAACATATAAAGAAAATATAAAAAATTTACCTTCAGATTATACAGAATACCTCATTAAAGGTGGAAATCATGCCCAATATGGAAATTATGGATTCCAAGAAGGAGATTCAAAAGCAAGTATTTCTGCAGATAAACAACAAACAGAAACTGTAGATGTGATGGTTAAATTTATTTTAGGTAATTAAAAAATTACCTAAATTTATTTTTTAAAATAAAAAATAGAATATAAAAATAAAATAAAATAAAAAAACTAATAACTAACTATTTTTAAATAAGTCAAAAACATTAGATACCTTTGTAAAAAATGGTAAAGCGACTTTTTTAATTAAAGAAACTTGATATTTAAATCCTGGAGTTTCAAATTCTTTTTTAACTACTTTTAGGTTTTTAGGAACATTCATAAATTGAGGACACATTTTTGTACATGCTCCACAATTATTACATAAACCTGCATTTGCTGCTTTATTAGTTACACCACCAACAAGCATATAATACTTCATCAATGCATTAGATACAGGCCCAAATCCTTTTTTATTAAAGAGAAACTTCTCATTATATATTTTAAAGCATTCTGGAATATTAACTCCTCTTGGACATGGCATACAATATCCACAAGTGGTACATGGTATTTTAACTAAAGAATGAATAATTTCTTGAGCTTCTTTAATAGTCTCCATTTCTTCTTCATTTAATGAATTAATTGGAATTCTCTTTGCAATAGCTAAATTTTCATCTAATTTCTCCATATCATCAATACCAGATAATACACAAGTTACTTCTTTATGATTGAAAATCCAACTTAAAGCCCAATCTGCATTAGATCTGTGAGGATTTCTTTTTACAAATAAGGATTCTACTTTTCCAGGAAGAGCACCAGCAAGTAAACCTCCTTTTAAAGGTTCCATGATAAATACGCCTAAACCTTTTGAATGAGCATATTGGATTCCATCATAACCTGCTTGGATATTTGTATCTAAATAATTATATTGTACAAGACACATATCCCAATCAAATTTATCTACAACTTCCTCAAATCCACCATGAATCCCGTGATAAGAAAAACCAATATACTTAATTTTACCTGCTGATTTAGCTTTATTTAAGAAATCAAAAAGTCCTAAATCCTCAAGACGCTCAATAACAGATAAATCAACATTATGAACCAAATAATAATCAATACAGTCCACTTTAAGATTAGATAATTGTTCATTTAAATATTTATCCATATCTTCACGAGATTTAACTAACCAAGAAGGAAGTTTAGTAGCTATATTAACTTTATCCCTATAAGGAACACCATTTTCATCAAGAGTACTTAAAACCTCCCCTAAAAATGACTCATTAGACCCATTATGATAAGCATAAGCAGTATCTAAGTAATTTACGCCATTATCAATAGCTTTAAAGATTAATTCCTTAGTAACCTCCTCATCAATAGATCCATTTTTAGTTGGAAATCTCATACAACCTAATCCTAATGAAAATATCTCTTCACCAGTCTTTTTAATAACTCTCTTAACCATATAAATCCCTTATAAGCATAAAAATAATCAAAATCCATATAAATATAAAATAACCAATCTTCTACAATAATAACCAGTTAAAACTTATCTTTTAGATAATGTCTATTCCTACCTTGTGTTTTCTTACCATATTCAATAGCTTCACTTGGACAAGCAGAAATACAAGCCATACAATGAGTACACTTACCATTCCACACAGGTTTATTATCCATTAAATGAATTGATTCAAATGGACAAAGTAAAGTACAAGTTCCACAAGCAGTACATTTATCAGTTGCTTTAAACTTCTTAGATTTAAAAGAAGCATTAGCTACTTGATATCCAAATACAGACATAAATTTATTCTTAGCACCACCAGGAGTATCAACAAAAGCTTCTTTATTCTTTATCTTATTAGCTATTTCAATAGTTTTCTCCCTACCTTTAGCAACAATAGTTGCTGCCTCTTCTTTACTTGGAGTATCAAACATTAAAAGATAATTATTAGGCATTAAAACATAAGAAAAACCTTTAACACCAAGTCCCACCTTTTTTAAATCAGCCTGAATAGAACCATAAGCATCACCAGGACTTCCAGCACAAGTTGCAACAACATAAGCATTACGAGGCCCTAAAAACATACTTTCCTTAATAAATTTACGAAATACCTTAGGATACCTACCAGCATAAATTGGTCCAACAAAAACAAAAGGTTTCTCTGAATTAAAAGTATCATTCTTTTTAAATTTAATTAAATCACCAGCAGAAACAAGCTTATCATCAAGAATCTGAGCCAATCCCTCTGCTACATAACGACTATTTCCAGTCCCACTAAAATAAATAATCATAATAATCCCTTATATATTTAATATATTATCAAATCAACTAAAAAATATTTACTATTCTAATTCAAAGATAATAATTAAAAAAATAGAAAAAATAGTAAAAAAGTAAATAAAAATAAAAGAAAAAATGAAAAGTTGAAAAAAATGAAAAAAATAAAAAACTAAAAAGTTGATAAAATTAATGAATTATTAAATAATAAAAATTAAATAAAAATAAACTCATTAATTAAATTAACCCTTTTAATTCACCATCATCTAAAGATCTCATTTTAACAATTACTTTTCTTGTTATAGGATAAGCAACAATTTCATAAAGAGTTTTAAATACAATTTGACAACAAATCATGACTAAAATTGCAGAAAAATCCATTGTTCCAATAAACCCAACAGTAATAAAAATTAATGAATCTGTTGCTTCACCAAGAAAAGTACTACTCACACATCTTACAAATAACTGATTCGGATACTTCTTTTTTAACTTAACTAACACATAAGAATTTAAAAGATTACCTGCCATATAAGAACAAAGTCCTGCAAGGAATAATCTTGGAGTAACTACTAATACTGAAGCAAATGAAGAAGCAATTGGAGAATTAGATGGAAGATAAATAGCAATCATGTAAAAAATAATTGCCACGATATTTAAAATAAAACCTAAATAAACAATATTTTTTGTCATTTTAAATCCATAAATCTCAGATAATATATCATTTACAATAAAAAGAATTGGAAAAACCAATATCGAACAGGGCAACATAATCCAGCCGATTTTAAGAGGTTTAACACCTAAAATATTAGACATTATAATACATGCACAAAAAATCCCTGCTAAATAACTATATACTTTATATTTTGTCATATGTTCAAACATTTAATCACCAAATTAACCAAATATAATCTTAATAAAATTAGAGTAATATACCAATAGATAAAAAATTAAAAATAAAAAACATTCCAACTTAAAATTTATCTCTTAAATAGTATCTTCTCTTACCATAAGAAGATTTTTTATATTCAATAGCTTCACTTGGACATCCGCAAATACAAGCCATACAATGAGTACACTTACCATTCCACACAGGTTTATTATCCACCAAATCAATACCATTTAAAGGACAAAGTTCCACACATTTACCACATCCATTACAATTATCTAAAGTGTGAAATCCTTTTGAAGAAACTGTAATTCTATAAAATGGCTTGTTTAAGATGATTGATAATGGTTTTCCATAACCTTTATTAGTCCTATTAAAGAATGATTCATTATTTTTAATCATCTCAGCTATCTTAATAATACGTTCTCTACCTTTAGCAATAATCTCATCAGCTTTCTTCTCATCAGGTGCTTTAAATATTGCAATATAATTCTCAGGCATGTCAATTGCTGCAAAACCCTTCATTTTAAGTCCTTTTTTAGCAAAATCATCCTTTGCATAAGTATAAGTTCCACCAACAGTACTTCCACAATTTACAATAAGATAAACCTCATCACTGCCAATAAACTCACTTTTTTCAATAAATTCAGATAAAACAATAGGTATTTTCCAAGCATAAACAGGAGCTACAAAAACAAAAGGTTTATCAGATTTAAAAGTATCTCCCTCTTTTGTCTTCATAAGTTCATTAATAGATATTATCTCATCATCTTCAGTTATTTTAGCTATTCCTTCAGCTAAATAACGACTATTTCCAGTACCTGTAAAATATAAAATCATCCTAAAACACCTAATTTAATAAGTTACTTATTATGACATTAGCAGCATTATTTTTAAATTTAAAATATTATTTCTTTCTTAATTTTAAAACAACAAGTTCACTATCTGTTCCCCATCTCATAGGATAACCCATAGATCCAACACCTGTTGTAACATGAAGATAATGGTCTTTAATTGTACCAAAATCATTTTTAAATAGTCCTTTATTATATCCAAACAATGCTTTACAAATCCAAACAGCTGGATAAAACTGTCCCCCATGAGTATGTCCAGATAATTGAATATCAAAACCTAATCTTGAAAATTCCTCCCAATTACTTGGAATATGGAAAATTATAATATTTGCGGAGGTTTCTTTAATTGTGGATAATAATTTTTCTACATTTAAAGGGTTTTCTGCATTTCTTGGTCCTTGACTTCCAAAAGTAAAAGTCATACCATAAATATTCAAACCCTTAATTTCAATATTATCATTATCTAAAATAATGACTCCTGCATTTCTACATGCATCAAATACATCATCGATACCAGGATAAAAATCATGATTCCCTGGAGTAAATATAATTGGCATATTTACATCTTTTAAAGCTAAAAAATCATCAGATTCCACAGCAGAAGTCCCATCAGCCAAATCTCCAGATATAATAGCCAAATCACAAGAATCTTCTAAACTTTTTAAACCATTTGCAACTTTCTCAATTATCTCTCTATGTCTTATTGAACCAAAATGAACATCTGATAAATGAACAATATTCACATCCTCAACTAAATTATCTAATTCAATAAGCTTCTCATGAATAATCAATTTATGAGCATGATAATAATTATAAATAGTAAGAATTGGAACAATAGCTAAAATACAACAAATCAACCAAAAGGGAAGAGTAAATACATAATCAAGAATATAAATAGCAGTTACATCCATTGCTAAAAACATCCAAACCCAAGACCAAACTCCCATAATATTAGCTAAAAATCGACCTAACTTTGTAGACTTTTCACTTTCAAAAATAATTGGCAAAATCCTAAGTATTCCTAAAATTAAAGCAATAATGACAATATACCATTCATTAATCTCTGTAAATAAAAGAATAGTATATTTAATTACAAAGAAATAAATAACTAATAAAAATGGAACACCTATTAACATTCTTGTTTTTTGAAAGTTCATTATAATTCTCCTACTAAGTTTTAAAAGTTCGTTATAATCGACTTACTAATATTAAATATGTAAATAAAATATTAATAATTTACTAAAATGATTAAAAAAATAGTAAAATACTCTAAAAAAAGAAAAAATAAAAATAAGTTGTTAATACTCTAAAAAAAGAAAAAAGAAAAGGTAAATTAAAATTTACCTATTCAGTTACTTTATTAATTTTATTATCTAAGTAGTTAAATACGAATGGTAAAACAATAAGTACTATGGAAATTATTGCATATACTAATAATTTTTCAGTATTACCTGCCATAATTAAATCATAGACTCCAATGACCCATAAAATTGCAATAACAATTGGAAGAATGTATTTAATAATTGCATCCCACCAGGTACCTACATGGAACCAAGTGTATCTGTTTAATACTTCTTTTAAGTCAGTAGTACCATAGATGTGAGCAAATATAATACATTGTAAGATAATTGCAATCATTAATGCAAAGTTGTTTAAGAAGTCATCGAATAATGTAATAAGTAAGTTTCCAGCAGCTGTAGTGAATATGATGGAAACTAAGAATCCAGCAACACATACAATAGTTACAGCTCTTTTTCTGGTTAATCTGAAAGTTTTCTCGAAAGAGTCTACCATAGGTTCAATATAAGAAATAGCAGTAGTAATACCTGCAATTAAGATACTGAAGAAGAATAAAATTCCTAAAATAGTACCAACAGGACCTAAGATATTAAATACTTGAGGGAATACTACAAATGCAAGACCAGAACCAGAGGTAATTAATTGGTCAAAACTAAGACCAGTTTGGTAAGACATGTGACCTAAGATAGAGAAAACACCGACTGCATTGATTAATTCAAAACCACAGTTAGCAAGAATTACAGTACAAGCATTTCTTGTTAAGTTAATTTTCTTAGGTAAGTGACTTGCATAAGATAAAACAACAGTAATACCAATAGATAAAGTAAATAAAATTTGACCAAATGCAGCTAACCAAATATCAGCACTTGTTAATAAACTCCAATCTGGTTGTAAGAACCTTGCTAAACCAATAGAAGCACCAGGTAAAGTTACATCGTAAATAGCAATACCAATACCTAAAATAAAGAGTAAAGGTACAAATACAGTGGTAAATTTACCAATACCTTCATTAATTCCTCTATGAGAAATAAACCAAACAATAGCCCAGAGAACTAAAACAGCAATAAAAATATAAGGTATAATAGTAGTAATACCACTTAAATCAGTAGTAGACTGTAATAAGTTCACATTAAAGAACATATCAGGATTAGATCCCCAAGCTTTAGTAAAACTTAAGAAGAAGTAATTAAAGTCCCAACCTACAATAGTAAGATAATAAGTTACAATCAAGAAAGATATAATCATAATCGCCCAAGCAACTAATTTAAATTTCTTATCCACTCGCGCGAAAGTATTCAACACAGTATCATTAAATTTAGCACCTAATGAATATTCTAATAATAAGAAAGGTAAACCTAAAATCAAAATAGCTACTAAATATGGAATTAAAAAACTACCCTGACCATTTGAATAGAAAATATAAGGGAATCTCCAAATATTTCCAAGACCAACAGCAGCCCCAATCATAGCTAATAAGAATGTAAGGTTACTATTCCACTCAACACGTTCACCCATAAAATAAAATCTCCAATAAATATCAAAACGATATTTTTAAACATAAATTGTATTATAATTTATAAAAATAACCATCATAATTTACAAAAACATCTCTCA
>JAKSUE010000062.1 GCA_024409165.1 archaeon | reverse complement strand
AGATTAAGTAGAATAGATTAAAGTTGAATAAAGAAGAAGTTAAAGAAATTATTTTATTTAATTATAAACTATAAACAAAACTAGATTAATCAAAAAATGTAATTCACATTATAAATACCGATTAAACTAGATAATAATTATAATAAAAATCTATATAATTAACTAATTTTATTTTAAATATCATTGCGTGTTTCAAAAATTAGGAGCCCCTAATGTATTTAAAATTATTAATCAAATTAATATTAACATTACAATTTGATATATTTCAATCATAATAATATATATTAATTATATTATTTAAATATTAAGTTTTATGAAAAAAATAATATAAAACTAATGAAAAATAATAAAAAAGTTAAAAAATAAAATAAGAAATTAAAATAAGAAAAAATAATAAAAAATAATAAAAAAAGTTAAAAAAATAAGAAAATAGAGGAAAAAACCTCTAAACTAATTTAAATCAACATTACTTTAATATGTCCTGTAATAAGATTAGGAATTACTTGAATAATATCACATTTAGATATACTCATAGAGATAGCATCTCCACGATCATAACCTTCACCCCAATCTTTTTCTCTAATATTACCAATTAACCCATCACCAAAAATATCTTTAGCAGCATGGTCATCAATAACAACACAAACATTTGGTGAAGTATTATACGTATACTCAATAATATCCTTGGCATATTCATATGGATGATCACTATCTAAATAAATATTATGAAGAGTATGACCTTCTGCATTAATAGAACTTCCAGGGTAAATCCATTGGAATCCTCCAGTTAAACTCCACAAAGCAGCCATATCGACACCTGGAGCTATTGGGTCTTCACTTGTATCAGCTGCTAAAAATAATACATTAGCCATTAAAGCTATAAGAATAACAACTAATGCAATAATTGCAATAATTTTAAGCTTTACACCCATATAATCACCATTACATTATATCATTAAATATTAAATTAATATTGAATCAATATTAAATAAATTATCACTTAATTAGCACTTGCTTGAGATAAAGTTTTAGTTTCTGGAACTTTATCTGCTACAGTAGCACGAATTTCTTTAATTTTTTCAAGTAAAGTATCTTTCTTACTACCGCTGATTAATATATTTTCTAAAACATCTTCAAATGTTTCAATAGGAACAATTTCAATCATGTCTTCATATCTTTTCTCAAGCATTACATCCCCCATGTTAGATTTAGGGAGGAGTACTTTTTTAATTCCAGCATCAGCTGCTGCTTCAATTTTATGAGTAGCTCCACCAATAGGCATTACATCTCCACGGACACTTAATGATCCGGTTAATGCAACAGTTTGGTCGATTGGTATACCTTCAACTGCAGAGATGATAGCTGCAGTCATGGAAACACTTGCACTGTCTCCTTCTACACCATCATAACTTTGTAAGAATTGAACGTGAATATCATGATTTGAAATATCAACTTGAGTGTATTTTTTAATAATTGCACTGATGTTTTGTACAGAATCTAATGCAATTTCTCCAAGTTTACCAGTTACTATGATTTTACCTTCGTTTTTACTGTTAGCAGGAGCCATTTCAGCAGCAATTGGCATTACAATACCACTTCTATCACCCATAACAGCTAAACCATTAACCATACCAACTTTTCCACCTTCAGAGTTAAATACACTGTACTCTTTTCTATGAACAATAGCTCTATCAACCATTTGTTGTTCTAAAGTTCTTGAGAATTTTTTAGCAGTAACAACATGTTCTGCAGTTACAAGTTCTGCACCTTCTTCAATAGCTACATCTCCTGAAGAACGTACTAAACCACCTAATTCCCTAAGTTTTAAAGTTAAAGCATCTTTTTTACCAGCTCTACGTTTAGCTTCTAAAATAATTTCATCTAAAGCACCTGGTGTGAAATGAGGAATTCTTCCATCATTTTTAACTTCTTGAGCAACAAATTGTACAAGTTTACGTCTGTTTTCTTCAGTATCATCCATATAATCTTTCATGAATACTTCGTAACCATATCCTCTGATTCTTGAACGCATAGCAATGTGCATACCTTCAAGAACTTGAATGTTACCTGAAGCTACAAGAACAAAGTCACAAGGGACTGCTTGAGAACGAACCATTGCACCACTACTGTTTTCACTTTGACCAGTAATGGAGTATTTTTTCTCTTGCATTGCAGATAAGAGTTCTTGTTGAGTTTTCATACTCATTGTACCAATCTCGTCAATGTATAAAACTCCTTTGTGTGCTTTGTGAATCATACCACTTTCAACACGTTCGTGAGCAGGAGTTCCAAGACCTCCAGATTGGTAAGGGTCGTGTCTTACATCACCTAATAATGCACCAGCATGAGCACCAGTAGCATCCATAAATGGTGCAAATCTTTTATCACCATTATTTACAAGTAATTTTGGAGATAAAGACACATTTTTAGGTTTAATTTGAAGTGAAATAAATATAATAAGTAATGCAGCAATAATAGCTTCAAATACTTTTTGATACATAATTCCAAGAACAAATACCGCTGCAGTAGCAATCATAGTGATTATCATTTTCTTTTCATCACTACTTTTAGCATTAGCTTTATTTACTTTAACAATTTTCTTACCTTCACCTGCAGGTACAGTTCTGATTAATGGATAATTACTATCTTCAGCATTTGGATAAACTAAAACATCTTCTAAAACCTCAGGAGGTAATAATTCAGCCATACCTTTAGCTAACATAGATTTACCTACACCCGGATTTCCAATAAGAAGAACATTTCTTCTTTGTTTAGCTGCTTTTTTAATAGTTTCAACAGATTCTTCATGACCAATAACTTGATCAATTAATAATGGAGGTACTTCAATATCTCCAGTATTTGTAATAGATGAATAGTCAAGCATAGGTACGGTTCTTAAATCGTCATCTCTATCAACGACTTCCACATCAACACCACCTTCAGCTTTTTCATCATCATTATCAATATTATCAGTATTATCACTACTTTCAACAGTTACATCAGCAGTATCATCACCACTTTCAACAGTTACATCAGTAGCATCATCTACAGTAGAATCTTCTATAACTTCTTCAGATTCAATTTTCTCAACATCTGTAGGTGTTTTTTCTAATTCCATGAATAAACCTCACATTTATTTTTATTAAATTAAAATTTTATTTTATATCAAATAATAGTTTATAAGTCTAATTTTTTAAATTGACTAAATTTTTAAGTCAAAATTTTGAATTCATACATTTATTATCATCAAAAGTTTATACTAACAATATTATGAATTCTATTATTAATAAACATTATGATATAATTATATATATTAAAATATAAAAAGGTTTGTATTTTAGTAACTTTTATTTACTTTAATATTCGAAAAGATAAATGTAAAAAGAAATGATAAAAAAAATAAAATAAAATAAAAACATAAATAATTATTAATTAAGGAGCAAAATTATGTCAAAATGTTTAATGATTCAAGGAACTTCATCAGATGCTGGAAAAAGCTTAATTACAACAGCATTATGTAGAATTTATGCAAATAGAGGTTATAAAGTAGCTCCTTTTAAATCACAAAATATGTCTTTACATTCTCAAACAATAGATAATGATAAAGAAATAGCTATTGCTCAGATTATACAAGCAAAAGCAGCAAAAACAAAACCAAATCCTGATATGAATCCAGTTCTCCTTAAACCAAATGGAGATTTTACTTCACAAGTAATTATCCATGGCACAAAAAATGGGGAAAAGAATTTCTTAAAAAAGAATAATAATGATAATAATATTAATTTTAATAATAACCCTAAAGAAATAGCTAAACAAGCTATTGAAGATTCATTAAACAGATTAAAAGAAGAATATGATATCATAATAATGGAAGGTGCTGGATCACCTGCTGAAATAAACCTTAGAAAAGGTGACCTTGCGAATATGGGAGTTGCAGAAATTGCAGATGCAAATGTACTTCTTGTAGGAGATATTGACAAAGGAGGAGTTTTTGCATCAATAGCTGGAACTTTTACAATTCTTGATGATAACGACACATCAAGAATCAAAGGAACAATCATTAACAAATTCAGAGGAAATCCGGATTTATTAACTGAAGGAATCGAAAAATTAGAAAAAATAGTTAACACTCCTAATTTAGGAATCATCCCATATACAAAAGGATTAAATTTACCTGCTGAAGATTCAATATCAAAAGAAGAATATTTTAATAATCCTAATAAATACAGCATTAATAATACTAAAAATGTAAATAAAGATGAAAAAATAGTTATTGGAGTATTAAACTTAGAAAAAATTGCTAATTTAACAGAATTTGATTCATTGAAAATAGAGAACGATGTTGAACTTATACTAATTGATGTTGTAGAGGGTATATCACTAGATAATATTGATGCATTAATAATACCTGATACAATTAACTCAAAGGATGATATAAAAATATTAATAGAAAATAAGTTAGGTACTATAATAAAAGAAGCTTCATCTAAGATAATGATAGTTGGAATTTGTGGAGGATATGAAATTTTAAAAAATATATTAAATGATGAATTACTTGATAACTCAAATGACCAATTATCATCAGATAAATTAAATAAATCAGAATTAGATAAATTAAATAAATTAGATAAAAATGTCTTTGGAACATCTAAACATGGAATTTTCAATAATTATGAAATTAAAAGAGACTTTTTAAATGAATTAAGATCAAATAAAGGTTTAGATGAAATAGACGAAGATATATATGACAAAATAATTGAAGATTCAATTGAAAAGATAGCAAAAGTAGTCGAAGATAATTTAGATATGAATTATATTGATGATTTAATATTAAATGATTAATTACTAATAATTTAACTTTTTTTAATTAATTTAACTTTTTTTAAAAAATATGAAGATTAAATAGTTACCTCCCAATTAAACTATTTAACTTCAAAGGAAATCGAACAATGATTAATAATTGATATTTAAATCAATTATTAAAAATATTTAAAAATTGAAATTTGCCTCCCAAAAGCAAACTACAATATTACTTTGTAATAATACATATATAAATGTTTCTATTTTTTATTACAAGATTAGAAAAATAATGAAAAAAATAATAAAAAATAAGATAAAACAAGTAAAAATTATTGATAAAATAAAATTAATATTACAATAAAAAAATTGAAAAATTAAGAATAAAATATTACATAAACTTTAAAAAAAGAAAAAATTGAACTTAAAAAAATAATAAAATAATAAAAATAGAAAGTAAAAAAGAAAAAATAAAAAAAGATAGAAAAGAAACTTAGTTTCTATCTCTACCGAAAATATGTACCGCTGCTGTACCACCAGTACCTCCAATGTTGTGAGTCATACCGATTTCAGCACCTTCTACTTGACGTTTACCTGCTTCTCCTCTTAATTGCCATACAATTTCAGCAGCTTGAGCAATACCAGTTGCACCTAATGGGTGACCTCTTGCTTTTAAACCACCAGATGGGTTGATTGGGAAGTCTCCGTCAATCATGGTTTGGCCTTCTTCAAGGGCAATTCCACCTTTACCTTTTTCAGCAAAACCAAGATCTTCTATTGCAAGTAAACCATTGATTGAGAAACAATCGTGAACTTCAGTAGCATCAATATCTTTAACAGTTACTCCTGCCATTTTATAAGCTTTACGGGAAGCAGCTATGGTAGAATCGATTGTACAAATATCTCTTCTACTGTGTAATGCCATAGTTCCAGAAGCTTGTGCGGATGCTTTTACATAAATAGGAGTGTCTGTGAATTCTTTAGCTTTATCTGCTGCACAGATAACAACTGCTGCAGCCCCATCAGAAACAGGAGAACAATCTAATAAAGTTAAAGGATCAGCAACTGGAGAAGAGTTAATAACTTTTTCAACAGTAGTTTCAAATGGGAATTGAGCATAAGGGTTATTAGCAGCATTTTTATGGTTTACAACAGACATCATAGCTAATTGTTCTCTTGTGGTTCCATATTCATGCATGTGTCTTCTTGCAATCATAGCATATAATGATGGGAATGTTGCACCTTGTTGAGCTTCCCATTCTTGGTCAGATGCAGTTGCAATAGCTGGAGTAGCATCAACAACATCAGTCATTTTTTCCACACCTGCAGAAACTACAACATCATGATAACCAGAAGCAACAGCCATAATACCTTGTCTAAGTGCTAAACCACCAGATGCACAAGCAGCTTCAACTCTTGTACATGGAATAGGGTTTAAACCCATACTATCAGAAATAAGTGCTGCAATATGTTCTTGTTCAACAAAAAGACCAGAAGACATGTTACCTACAAACATAGCTTCTAAATCAGCACCACCAATATTAGAATCTTCAATAGCACCAAGTCCAGCTTCAGAAATTAATTCTCTAAATGATCTTTCCCATAATTCTCCAAATTTTGTGTGTCCAACACCAATAATTGCGACATCTCTCATATTATCACCTATTTAAATCTCCTAAGCCATTCTAAGTTTTCCTTTAAATTTAGCATAAACTGAATAATCAACATAAATCTTTTTAGATATAATCTCTTCAGTTGTAGGTGCTAAATTTCTAACTTCTTCAATTCTATCATTAACAGTTAAAGTAAAACCATCACTACCTGCACCTGAACCATAAGATACAATAAATATTTTATCACCAGGTTGTGCTTTATCTAAAACATTAGATAATGCTAAAGGTACAGCTCCAGAATAAGTATTTCCAATATTAGGAGTTAAAAGACCATCTTTATATTGTTCAGGAGTAAAACCTAATTTTTTAGCAGCTCTTAAATAGAACTTACCATTAGGTTGATGGAAAATTGCATAATCATAATCTTCAACTTTAGAATCTGTTTTTTCAAGTAATCCTTTAGCTGCACCAAGAACATGTCTAAAGTAAGCTGGGTCACCTGTAAATCTTCCACCGTGAGATGGATAAGGTTGACCTTCTCTTCTGTAAAAATCAGGAGTATCAGTTGTAAAACTGTAAGTGGTTCCAAAATCAGCAATAGTGTTTTTAGCTCCAATAATATATGCAGCACCACCAGCAGATGCAGTATATTCTAAAGCATCTCCAGGAGCTCCTTGAGAAGTATCAGCACCAATTGCTAAACCATATTTAATCATACCTGAATCTACCATACCCATAGTAGCTTGAATACCTGCAGTACCTGCTTTACAAGCAAATTCTAAATCTGCTGCAGTCATATCAGGTGTTGCACCTACAGCTTCAGCAACAATAGTAGCAGTTGGTTTTACTGCATAAGGGTGGGATTCAGAACCTACATAAACTGCTCCAATATCTTGAGGATCTATTTGAGCTCTTGCTAACGCATATCTTGCAGCACTTACTGCAATAGTAGCAGTATCCTCATCAGCAGCTGGAACAGATTTTTCATTAACTATTAAACCATTTGAAATTGAGTCAGGGTTATCTCCCCATACTTTTGCAATTTCTTCTACTTTTATTCTATATGAAGGCACATTTGCTCCATATCCTACAATTCCTGCCATTAAATCACATCCATAATTAAATTATCAAGCATAAATTGCTTTAATCATTAAATAAACATTAAATTTAATTTTATTAAATTAAATTAATTTGTATAAATTATTTTAAATTTAT
>JAKSUE010000061.1 GCA_024409165.1 archaeon | reverse complement strand
GGCTAGGCAGATTCGAACTGACGAATGCAGGAGTCAAAGTCCTGTGCCTTACCGCTTGGCGATAGCCCATTGTTGTGGGAGGACTTTTAACTCCCACGAGTTAATTCTCTGTTTTAAAAATAGTATTTTTAAATTAAAAATAAATTTAAAAAAATTAAATAATTTTAATTAAATAATTAAAAAAATTTAAATTTTAAAATGGATATAAAGCTGTTTCTAATACATCTAAATCACATTGTAATTTGATAATATTAGTTCTACCTTTTCCACGACCTCTTGAAATTGTATTAGTTGAAATAATTCCAAGCATTTCAAGTTCGTTAATAAAGTCGAAAAGTCTTCTATAACCTACTGCATCACCTTTTGAAACTTCCTCATAGGTTTCGAATAATTTACCAGATGTGATTTCTTCATTTTCTTTAGTAAGTTTTAAAATAGCTTCAAGAACTCTTTGTTGTTGAGCTGGAAGAGTCATAATAACTTCATTAACTTTATTATATTCAATTCTATCTTTAGCTTCTTTTACATATGAAGAGTGGATAATTTTAGAATCTTTTTCATCAGCTATTTCACCTGCGGTTTGTAAAAGATCAAGAGCATATCTTGCATCACCTTCTTCTTTAGCAGCCATAGCAGAGCATAATCTAATAACACCTTCATCTACAGCACCTTCAACAAAGGACAATTTAGATCTTTCTTGTAAAATATCAGCTAATTGTTCTGCATTATAAGGTGGGAAAACAATCTCTTTATCTCTTAAACTACTTGCTACTCTTGGCTTAATGTATTGTTTAAAGTCTAAGAAATTACTAATTGATAAAATAGCTACATTATCAGTTCTTGTGAGAGTATATAAAATACCATCACCGTCTTTTTCAAGTAAAATATCTACTTCATCTAAAATAACAATGAGAATTAAATTACGGCCGAAAACATTCTTCTTAAAAATATCTCTAAAAGCTTTAATAACCTCAGCTTTAGTCCAACCTCTATCTGGAACATCTCTACCTAATTTTTGACATAAATGAGTAATAACCTGATATTCTGTAGTAAAATCAGTACATCTAATATATTCTACTTTAATTGAAACATTCTTATTCGCAGATGCTTCTAATAATTGTTCCTTAGCAAACTTAGCAGCTGCAGTCTTACCAGTCCCTGTTTTACCATAAATAGTAATAGGAGAAGGAGTATTATTATTCAATGCTTCAATCCAATATTTAGCAATAGAAGTAATCTGCTCATTCCTATGAGGTAAATGTTCTGGTAAAAATCTATGATCTAAAGGACTTTTATCCTTAAAAATACTTTCTTTTTCTTCTAATTTATCAAAAATATTACTCATTGTCTCCCTCTAAAATATAAATAATTAAGTCAAAAATTCAAATTTAGTTTACAAATGAAATAGTATAATTTCAACTGTATCTTTAATTATATACATATTATGATTTAAAGTTTAGTATAATTCTTAATTAATAAAATAAATAACTAAATAAAGATAAATAACACCAAAATAACATTAAAATAATAAAACAAAAGCCATATTAACCATATATTTTAAATACTTCAAAAAAACATTAGAGGTCAATTGCAAGTGTAAAAATTCATCAAAAAATAATTAAAATTAAAAATAAACAACAAAATTAAAATAAAATCAGAAATTTTTAACTAAAAATAATCAGAGAGGTATATTGCAAGTGAAAGCTATTTCATCCACGAGACGAAAATCAAGACAACCATTGCAAGTGTAAAAATTTTAACAAAAAATAATCCAAAAATCAAAAAACAATAAAATAACAATATAATAAGCAAATAACAAGCAAATCAATGTTTTTATCAAATAAAAATTAATCAAGAGTGAGAGGTAAATTTCAAAAAATTTTCACTGGAAATAGACCTGTCGATTCTTTCAAGACCCTCGAAATATGTTTCACTGGAAAACCACCCCCCACTCTCTAAAAATCATAAAAAAATAAAAAAAATTAATCAATATATTTGAATAATAATAATAATAAAAAAAATAATGATAATAATAATATAATAATATAATAAAAATTAATTAAAAAAAGAGTAAAAAGATAATAAAAATAAAGAATTTAAATAAACATATTATCTTTCACATCAGTATTTTGATTTGATCCCACACTACTATTTCCACTGAAAGTTTTACCAAGTAACCAAATACAATGTAACTTAGCTTTAAACACTTTTTTAATAGATGAAATTAATCTATCTTTAGTTAAACCATCAATAAATATTTCATCTGTAATAACAAATCTTTCTAAAACATCATTTGGATGATATAATTCAAAGTCTAATAAGAATTTATTTATTGAGAATCTTACATCCCAGATAAATTCTTGTCTTGTTTTTAAATCAGCTGCTTGAATAAGTGGGATTTGTTCTTTTGATATTTCAGTTGCACATCCAATGATAATGAGATCTTTTTTACCTTTTGGTTGAATTAAGTCTAATGCATTGTTTTTAGGATATTCAACTATAAAATGGAAATTTGAGTTTTCATCATCTATTTTTTGTTTTAATAATCCTTCTTCTGCTAAAAAGTTTTGAATGACTGTTTCAATATCAATTTCAATGTAATTTTCTTCTTCCATTTTAATCTCCTGTTTTTTAATAATTTAATAATTTTAATAAATATTTAATAATAATTAATTTAATATTAGATATTTTTTTTTACTTAATAATGATTATATTAATAAATTATATATAAATTAATCTATATATTATCTTTAATGATAACTGATATTTATTCAAATTGCTTTTATATGCTTTTAACAATTATGATTTTTTCATTGGCACTTGATTTAATAATTAGTGAACTTCCTGTGAAAATTCATCCTGTTGTTTGGATTGGAAAAGCAATTAGTTTTTTTAAAAATAAGTTTATTTCTATGAATAATAAATTTTCTGGATTTTTACTTGCTTTATGTGTTGTAGTATTTGGTATATTGATTGTTATAATACCTTTAGCTTTGGTAAAACACTTTTTATATTTAAATATAAATATGATTTATTTATTCAAGTTAGTGGCTGTTATTTTACTTTCATCAAGTTTTTCTGTTAAATTATTATTAGATTCAGCACGTGATATTGGAACTACTTTAGAATCAAATAATATTAAAAAAGCACGTGAATCAGTTTCTCACCTTGTAAGTAGAAATACAAATGATTTAAATAAAGAAGAGATTATTTCAGCAACTATTGAAACATTAACTGAAAATATTCCAGATTCTTATATTTCAACAATGTTTTATTATTTAATTATTGGAATTATATGTTCTATTTGTGGATTAAATGATTTCACTGTTATTATAATAGCTATTTGTGCAGCATATGTTCATAGATCAATTAATACTTTAGATGCTATGGTTGGATATAAAACTGATGAATTAGCTAATATTGGTTGGTTTTCAGCTAAATTAGATGATATTTTAAATTATATTCCTGCAAGATTTTCAGGTGTTATTATTGTTATTGCATCATTTATTTTAAGATTTGATTGGGAAAATGCTTACATGATTATGATGAGAGATGCAAAAAACCTTGAAAGCCCTAATTCAGGTTATCCAATGGCTGCTACAGCAGGATCTTTAAATATTCAATTAGTAAAAAAAGGTCATTATGTTCTTGGTGATAAAATAAAAAGTCTAAAAGTAGATGATATTAAAAAAGCCATTGATATAACAAGATTCTCAATTTTCCTATTCACAGCATTCTTTATATTTGTTTTATTAGATTTAATTTTATTATATCTTTAAATTAAATCTCTCTTTTTTTATAAATTAATAGAAAATAAATATAATTTTATATAAATTTAAACTAAAATTAGTTTTGAAAAATAGTTAAAAAATTGAAAATGATTAAAAATTAAATAATTAAAATAGTTAAATCAATCAAAATAAGTAAAATAAATAAAAAAGTAAATAAAAAAAGTAAAAATGTAAATTTAAGCTGTAATAGCTTCTAATTTACTTAAAATTTCCCAAATTAAAGTTCTTGCATGAATTGGGATATTTGGGTCATTACTAATTTCATCTAATTTAATAATAACTGCACTTGCTCTTACAGTTGGATCTTCTTCTTCATCATTTAAAGTAGTAAAAGATTCGTCAGCTGCTCTTCTAATATTACGTGGTACAGTTGGATTTTCCATAATGTGTTTTAAAATTTCAGAAACTTCATCAAATGTTTCATTACTCATATAAATTCCTCCATATCTTTTGAAAATAGTTTATTAATAAGTATTAAATTCAAAAAATAGTATTATTATATCTTAATAACTTTATGAATTTTAAAATATATAAATTTTTTTACAAAATAATAAGAAATAGTAAAAAATAATTTAAATCAATAGATTTTTATTTAATTGTTATTTAAAATAATCCATCTATTAATTTAAATTTTAATTAATTTTGCTAATGAACTTGCAGTTATTATTTTGATTATATCTCCAATTATAAATGGAATTAATCCAATCATTAATAATTCAGGAATTGATAATAAAACTCCTTGTGAGATATAAGTATAAATTGCAAGTACTGCTAAACCTGGAATATAAATACATGCAAAGTTAGCAATTGTAATTCCTATAGGTTTAGAGAATTTTTCTGATAAATCATGGATAAAGAAAGTTAATATAATAAATCCTATTAAATATCCACCATTTACACTTAAAATAGCATCTATTCCACCTGTCATACCTGTAAACCAAGGTATTATTGTTATTCCAAGTAAAATATACAAAACTTGGCTAAGTACACCATATCTTTTTCCAAGCACTAAACCAGCTACTAAAACGCCAAAAGTCTGTCCTGTAATTGGAATAGGTGTCCATGGGAGTGGTATAACAACTTGTGCCATAATACCTGTAAAACAAGCCATTAAAACAGATAAGAATATTTTAGTAGTATTATCAAAATTTTGAATTTTATCAAAATTATTATTTACACTAATATTCATTTAATTCCTCCTATATTTGAGTACATAACTTTTAATAGATAATTAAAAATTAATATGAAATTTAAACAGTTAATATTAACCAATTGAAAAATTTTTTATAATTTATTCAACATATGAGTTACAAACTGAGTTTTAGCAATTTCTTCTGTGAATTCAACTAATGCTCCAGCTTCTTCAACAGTTTCTCCTGTTGCAATAACTCCATGATTTTTTAATATAATAACATCTTCGTTTTTTAATGCTTCTGCTGCACTTTCTGCAAGTTCTATTGATCCTGGTTTTTCATAAGGAATTTCTTTTAAATATTCACTTTTAATAGCTCCAAAACCTTCTAAACGTTTTATTTTTTTATCAGAAAATGCAAATCCAGTTGCATATGGAGAGTGAGTATGTACAATTCCTGTTATTTCAGGTTTTTCTCTATATATTGCAAGATGCATATTATATTCTGAAGATGGTTTTCCTTTTGTTAAGTTTTTACCATTTTCATCAATTAAAACAATGTCTTCTTCTTTTAAATCAGCTAATGATTTAAGAGTAGGGGTAATAGCTACTATATCTTTACCTTCATTTTTAAATCTTACACTTACATTTCCAGCTTTACCTGAAACTAAACCTCTTTCAAATACATAATTTGAAACATCAATAACTGATTTTACTACATTTTTCATAGTTTAACCTCATTATTAAAATTATTATAAAAAATATTTATAAAATATTTATAAGAAATATCTTAAAATAAGATTAGATTGTTAAAAATCTAAATAAATTTAAGTTGTTTATATTGTCCTTTGTATAAAATAGGGACTTCTGCAGGGGTTGGTACAATATTATAAATTTTCTGGAACTCAGTTTGAGTCTGGAATGTACCTGAGTTAATACAGTGAATACCTTTATAATTTTTATAAGTATTAATGTGAACATGTCCTGTGTGTAAAACATCTGGGACTTGATTAATTACAAGATGATCTTCGAGTTCACTTGCAAGAGGTGTTCTTTCACCATATAATGGAGCTAAATGTCTTTTTTCAAGGAATTCTTTCATTACTAAGTCGTTACGTTCGTGTGAGAATCCTTTAACTCCCATTACCATATCATCTATTCCTCTTCCATGGTAAATTTGAACTTTCATACCTTCAAGATTTACAAGTGCTGGATTTGATACGAATTCTGTATTATTTAATTCATATAATGATTTTGCATATTTTTCAGGTACAGCAGGTTGTGGTTCTGCAACTCTTGATGCATCGTGGTTTCCAGGTGTGATGATAATTTTAATATCACTTCTAATATCACCAAGTAATCTTGCAGCTTCATCATATTGAGCTGTAATATCTTTAATAGCTAATTCTTTATCTTGGTTTGGATAAACACCAATACCATCTACAATATCTCCACCAACAATCATGTATTTAACATTATTTGCAAGTTCCATTTGTTCTTCTGTTCCAAAATCACCATTAAGCCATCTTGTAAATCTAACAAATGCATCTTCAAGGAAAGTTACACTTCCAATATGAACATCTGAAGTAAATACAGTTGCAAAATCAGTTGGATTATTAGGCATTCTTGGAACACCAGGATTTATAATTTGCTGACAAATAGCTAATGAATTTTCTCCATTACCACGTCTTTGAGCGATAATACCTATTACTTCATCCTTCATAAGCTTTTCAGCTTCTTTCATAGATTCAAAATTATCTTTACTTATAAGAATTGGTATAGAACCTGTATCATCTTCACATTCTAAGAAGTAATGACCATTCTTGGTGGTTCTAATATCTGTAATCATTACAATTAAGTTTAAATCAGTCATATCATCTGTTAAATCACCAATCTTCTGATAAAGCTTAAGTTCTGGTCTTCTTGATAAAATCTTTGCAATCTTATTATATCTATCTTGGAAATAATCAATTAAATTACTAATTTCACCACTTGTATAAGATTGTTTACTTGTATCTTGAAGAATCTCAAACCCATCAAAGTTTGCAGTAACTTCCATCTCATTTCTCTTATATTTATTAACAGCTTCATTAGTATAATCACTATCATCAATTTTAACAACAAATTCAGAAGGATAACCACTTTCTTTAGGTTCCACATCATCCTCTTTTTTAACAGGACTTTCAGCTTCATTTTTAATTTCACTTTCAGTTTTAACTTCTACTTCTTCTTCCACATTTTGTTCAGTAACAGTAGGTTCAGTTTCAACTTCAAGTTCTTCATCATGTTCTTCTTCTACTTCTTCCTCTTTAATTTCAGGTTCTGCAAAACTATCAAGAGATTGATTAAAATTCTCTTTTTTCTTTTCTTCTTTGATAAAACCTAAATCTATCATAATATTTTTTACAATCTCTCCATCAACAGAAACTAAATCGTCTTTAGAATAATTATTACTTTTTAATTTCACAATTATTGAAGAGCTTAGATTTACAGGATTTTCAGAATTAATTATCAAATCAAAAGCTTCAGGTGATAAATTAATCCCTTTTTTTGCAAATTTAAGAAGAATTTTAGAGTTCATATTAATCATTTGTTGTTAATTATTGGTTTTTAGATGTTTTGTAGATTTAAATTAATTATGATTATAAAAATCAAAATTTAATACTACATTTATTTATCTTTTTTTTAATTAATAAAATAACCTATTT